>JAFQVC010000011.1 GCA_017408205.1 Clostridia bacterium
GAACTGGCATCACAGGAGAAACTTAACTACTGGTTGCCTGTTGACTGGTACAACGGCGGTATGGAGCATACAACTCTTCACTTGTTGTACTCAAGATTCTGGCACAAAGCGTTGTTTGACATTGGTGCAGTTCCCACAAAAGAGCCATATCAGAAGAGAACATCACACGGTATGATTTTAGGTGAGAACGGTGAAAAAATGTCAAAATCAAGGGGTAATGTTATTAACCCTGACGATGTTGTAAACGATTACGGTGCAGACACATTCAGAGCATACGAAATGTTTATCGGTGCATTTGACCAGGCAACACCCTGGTCAATGAACGGTGTTAAAGGTTGTTACAAGTTTTTGGAAAGAGTATGGAATTTGCAGGATATTTTAGTTGATGATATGTCATATTCTCCCGAACTTGAAACAGAAATGCACAAGACAATCAAAAAGGTTACAACAGATATTGACAAAATGAAGTTCAACACTGCTATTGCTTCACTTATGGCACTTATCAATGAAGTTAGCAAAGTGGGTAAAATTACAAAAGGTGAATTTAAAACATTTATTACTTTGTTAAACCCAATAGCACCTCATATTACAGAGGAACTTTGGGAAATTGCAGGTTTTGAAGGTCACATTACAGATTCATCATGGCCCCAGTATGATGAAGAAAAGACAAAAGATGACACTTATGAAATAGTTGTTCAGATTAACGGTAAGATAAAGAGCAAGGTGGTTGTTTCGGCAACTGCATCAAAAGAAGAAATAGAAAAAATTGCTCTTGCTGATGAAAAAATTGTACCGTTACTTGCTGACAAAAATGTTGTTAAAATTATTGTTATTCCCAACAAACTGGTTAACATAGTTGTTAAATAAAAGGAGATAGTATTACGATGCCTATTACCGACATACTTAATAAAAACGCGGAATTATATCCCAATGACGTTGCATTGGTAGAGATAAACCCGAATTATGAAAATCAGTCAAAACTGACCTGGCGTGAGTATTCATTGATTGAAGCAAATCCCAATGAGTCATACAGAACTGAAATAACGTGGAGCGAGTTTGACAAAAGAGCAAATCGCTTTGCTAATCTGTTGCTTGCAAGAGGAATTAAAAAAGGTGACAAAGTTGCAATTCTTCTTATGAACTGTCTTGAGTGGTTACCTATATATTTTGGTGTATTAAAGGCAGGAGCAATGGCTGTTCCGTTAAATTACAGATATACAGCAGACGAAATTGAATACTGTTTAAAACTTGCTGATTGCGACGTTTTGGTATTCGGTCCCGAATTTATAGGTCGTGTAGAGGAAATATGCGACTGTATTCCAAGGGTACATACAAAACTGTATGTGGGTGATGATTGTCCCACTTTTGCGGAAAGTTATAACAACCTTGTAACTTACTGTTCTTCAAAAACCCCTATGATTTCTATGACCGATGACGATTTGGCTGCAATTTACTTTTCATCGGGAACTACCGGCTTCCCCAAGGCGATAGTTCACGCTCACAGAAGTCTTGTACATGCAGTTAAGACAGAACAAAACCATCACCAGCAGACTAAGGACGATGTGTTCTTATGTATTCCGCCTCTTTATCACACCGGTGCAAAAATGCACTGGTTCGGCAGTTTTATGGTTGGCGGTAAGGCGGTGCTGTTAAAAGGTGTTAAACCCGAATGGATACTAAAAGCTGTTTCCGAAGAAAAGTGCACAATAGTGTGGTTATTGGTGCCCTGGGCTCAGGACTTGCTTGACGCCCTTGACAGAGGGGATATAAAATTAGATGATTACTGTCTGGACCAGTGGAGATTAATGCACATTGGTGCTCAACCCGTTCCCCCAAGTTTGATTAAACGCTGGAAATCTGTTTTCCCTGAACATAAATATGATACTAACTACGGACTTAGTGAATCTATAGGTCCCGGTTGTGTTCATCTTGGTATGGATAACATTGACCATGTAGGAGCTATAGGTAAAGCGGGCTACGGTTGGGAAGTTAAAATAGTTGACGAGAACGGTAACCCCGTAGAAAAAGGTGACGTTGGTGAACTTGCGGTTAAAGGTCCCGGCGTAATGCTTTGCTATTACAAAGACGAAAAGGCAACAAATGAAGTGTTAAAAGACGGTTGGTTATATACAGGTGATATGGCGCAGGAAGACAAAGACGGATTTATATATCTTGTTGACAGAAAGAAAGACGTTATTATATCAGGCGGTGAAAATCTGTACCCTGTGCAGATAGAGGACTATCTGCGTAAGAATGACAAAATAAGCGATACAGCAGTTATTGGTTTACCCGATGCCCGTCTTGGTGAAATTGCTGCAGCTATTATTCAGGTAAAAGAAGGGGAAACAATGACAGAAGAAGAAGTTATCGGCTTCTGCCAGAAGTTACCCAGATATAAAAGACCACACAGGTTTATTTTTGCACCTGTGCCCAGAAATGCTACAGGTAAAATAGAAAAACCGAAACTGAGAAAAATGTACAGCAGTGAAAACCTTGTAGCAATGCAAAACGAAATTCAATAGGAGGTAAAGTTTATGAAAAAACTTTTACTTGGTAATGAAGCAATTGCCCGCGGTATGTTTGAGGCGGGTGTTAAGGTTGTTGCTTCATACCCCGGTACACCAAGTACTGAAATTACTGAAAATGTTGCAAAATATGATGAAATATATTCAGAATGGGCGCCTAACGAAAAGGTTGCGGCAGAAGTGGCAATCGGTGCATCATTTGGCGGAAGCCGTGCTGCTACCTGTATGAAACACGTTGGTTTTAACGTGGCTGCAGACCCGCTTTTTACTGCATCGTATACAGGTGTTAACGGCGGTCTGGTTGTGTGTGTTGCAGACGACCCCGGTATGCACAGTTCACAAAACGAGCAGGATACAAGAATGGTTGCAATGGCGGCTAAAATTCCCGTTATTGAACCATCGGACAGCGGTGAATGTAAAGAGTACATAAAACTTGCTTATGATTTAAGTGAAAAATATGATACACCTGTTATTTTACGTCTTACAACAAGAGTTGCTCATTCACAAAGTTTGGTTGAAATCTGCGACAGAGATGAAAAAGATTTTAAACCCTACGAAAAAAATCCGCTTAAGACAGTTATGATGCCTGCTATGGCGAAAAAACGTCACGTTTATGTTGAACAGCGTCTTAAGGATATGACAGAGTATGCAGAAAACTGTCCTTTAAACACAGTTGAAATTAACGATACAAAAATCGGTATTATATCTTCGGGTATCTGCTACCAGTATGCAAAAGAAGCATTCCCCGATGCATCATTTTTAAAACTTGGTATGGTTTATCCGTTGCCCGAAAAACTTATTAAAGATTTTGCAGGTAAAGTTGACAAGGTTTACGTTATCGAAGAGTTAGACCCTGTTATCGAAAACCATTGCAAAATACTTGGTATTGATGTGATTGGAAAAGAAATTTTCAGTCTGCTTGGAGAATACAGTACAAACTTCATTAAAAAGGCAATAGACGGTGAAGATGTAAGCACATTTACTATTGATGAACAAGTGCCGATAAGACCTCCCGTTATGTGCCCCGGCTGTCCACACAGAGGAATGTTCTATGTTCTTAAAAAACTTGGTATGTCAGTTTGCGGTGATATCGGTTGTTATACTTTGGGTGCTTTGGCACCGCTTAAGAGCATTGATTTTTGCGTGTGTATGGGTGCAAGTATCGGTATGGCACACGGTATTGAAAAATCAGGCAATCAGGAATTTAAAAACAAAACTGTTGCAATTATCGGCGATTCAACATTTATGCACAGCGGTATCACAGGTATTGTTGATATTGTGTATAACAAAGGCATAAGCACAGTTATTATTCTTGACAACTCAATAACAGGTATGACAGGTCATCAGGACAATCCTACAACGGGCTTTACAATTAAGAAAGAGCCGACAAATCAAGTTAATTTAGTTAAACTTTGTGAGGCAATAGGCATAAATAATGTTGTAGTTGCCGACCCGTTTGATGTTACAAATTTTGAAAAGATTGTTAAAGAGGAAGTGGCTAAAGACGAACCGTCTGTTATTATTTCACAAAGACCTTGTGCACTTTTAAAAGGTGTTAAATTCCCGGGTCCTCTTACCATTAACAAAGATAAGTGCGTAAACTGCAAACAGTGTATGAAAATCGGCTGTCCTGCAATTTCGTTAAAAGACGGAAAAGTAGAGATAGACAAGACACAGTGCAATGGTTGCGGTTTATGTACCAGAATGTGTAAATTAGGTGCAATCGGAGGTGGCGACAATGAATAAAAGTATTATGATTGTAGGCGTTGGCGGTCAGGGAACACTGCTTGCCAGCAGAATTTTAGGTAATGTTGCCATCAAACAGGGGTTTGACGTTAAAGTTTCAGAAGTTCACGGTATGAGTCAGAGAGGCGGAAGCGTTGTAACTTACGTCCGTTACGGTGAAAAAGTATATGCACCCATTATTGACAAGGGCGGTGCGGATATTATTCTTGCATTTGAGCAGCTTGAGGCATACAGATACATTGATTATCTTAAAAATGACGGTCAGTTGATTGTTAACACACAAATGATTGACCCTATGCCCGTTATAATCGGTGCAGAAAAATATCCCGAAAACATATTGGAGAAAATAGAGAAAAAGGGTATTTCAATGATTTCTGTTGATGCAACAAAACTTGCACTTGAGGCAGGAAACGTAAAGGCGGTTAATGTGGCATTAATCGGCGTACTTGCATCAAAAATGAACATAGAAAAACAGGTATGGCTTGATGTTATCAAAGAAACAGTTCCCGAAAAGTTTTATGAAGTGAACGTTTCTGCTTTTGAACTTGGATATAACTGTAAATAATTTAAAGTTTTTTCAAAAAAACTCTTGATTATTTAAAGTTTTTGTGGTATAATAAGTTTACATTATAAGTTTTTTGCAAAGAGTGGGTTTTGCCCACTCTTTGTTTTATGAAGGGAGTGAAAACTGTGTCTTACTCAAAAACAGAGGAGATTGTTTTTACACAAAGTGAATTGATTTCACAAAAATATGGTTACAGCATTTATGATGTTGAATTTGTAAAAGAAGGGCCTCACAGATTTTTGCGTGTTTATGTGTGGAGCGAAGAAGGTGTTAACCTTGACATCTGTGAAAAAATAAGCAGGGAATTAAGTGAGTATTTAGACCGTGAAGATTTAATCCTCGAGGCATACTTTTTGGAGGTTTCTTCCCCGGGTATTGAAAGAGTACTTAAAACTGACAAACACTTTTTCGGTGCAATCGGTGAAGAAATAACGGTTAAGTTAAAGGATAATGTTGAAATTTCAGGTGAACTTACAAGTGCAGATGATACCGGTATTTCAGTATTATGCGACGGTGAAGAAGTGAAAATTGAAAGAAAAAATATTGCGAAAGCAAATGTAGTTTTTAAATTTTAACAGGGAGTGATTAAAAAAATGAGTGAAGATTTTGTTACACTATTAGAGCAGTTTGAAAAAGAAAAAGGTATAAGCAGAGATGTGTTGATTGAGGCACTTGAGCAGGCACTTGTATCTGCTTATAAAAAGAATTACGGAAGCAACAAGAATGTAAGAGTGGAGATTAACAGAAAAACAGGCAGCATGAACGTATTTATAAGAAGAGATGTTGTTGCTGAAGTTACAATGCCTGACTGTGAAATTTCAGTTAAGGAAGCAAAGAAAATCAACCCGAAATTTGAAGAGGGTGACATTTACGAGGAACAGACAGTTCCGCAGACTTTCGGCAGAATTGCTGCACAGACTGCACGTCAGGTAGTTACACAACGTATAAGAGAAGCAGAAAGAACAATGGTTTACAACGAATTTTCAGACAAGGTCAACAACATTGTTTCAGGTATTGTTCAAAGGGTTGAAAGAAAGAGCATAATGATTAACTTCGGTAATGTTGAAGCGATGCTTATGCCTCAGGAACAGGTTGAAACAGACAATTACAGACCTAACCAGAGAATCAAGGTGTATGTGGTTGAAGTACAGAAAACAACAAAAGGTCCGCAGATTGTTATTTCAAGAACACATGCAGGTCTTGTAAGAAAATTATTTGAACTTGAAGTTCCCGAAATTCAGTCGGGCGTTGTTGAAATCAAAAGCATTTCAAGAGAAGCGGGCTCAAGAACAAAAATTGCAGTTTATTCAGCAGACGAAAATGTTGACCCGATTGGTGCTTGTGTTGGCTCTAAAGGAACAAGGGTACAAAATATCGTTGACGAATTAAACGGTGAAAAAATCGATATTATCAAGTACAGCGAAAATCCTGCGGAATATATTGCTGCGGCACTTGCTCCTGCGGACGTACAGAGCGTAACTGTTGATGAGGAGAATAAAATCTGCACAGCAGTTGTTGCTAAAAGTCAGTTGTCGTTGGCTATCGGTAAAGAAGGACAAAATGCGCGCCTTGCAGCAAAACTTACGGGCTGGAAAATAGATATTATTAAAGGCGAAGAAGATGATTAATTTTGAAACACGAAAAAATTTACAATGACGGTAAATATGTTCCTCAAAGGATGTGTATATCCTGCAGAAGTGTTTTGCCTAAAGAACAACTTATAAGAGTTGCAAAAATGAAAGACGGCACAGTTAAAGTGGCGGACAAAGGCGGAAGAGGAGTATATGTCTGCAACAAGCAGGACTGCATTTTAAAACTGAAAAAATCAAATGGATTGTCAAGGGGACTAAAAACTAATGTTCCCGATGAAATATATGAGGAGTGCAGTAATGTCAGATAAAGTTTTAGGATACTTAGGACTTGCAAAAAAAGCGGGGCTTTTATCAGACGGAACGGAAAGCGTAGTGGCAAGTGTAAGAGGCAACAAAAGTAAACTTGTAATTCTTGCGACCGACGCTTCGCCGTCAACTGTTAAAAAAGTTACCGACAAGTGTGGATATTACAAAGTAAAACTTGTAACCGCAGGCACGATGTCCGTTTTGGGAAACGCGTTAGGCCGTGAACTTACGGCGTGTGTTTCGGTTAATGATGAAAAATTTGCAGAAGTAATTGGTAAGTTTGTAGTAACAGACTGATGAAAGGGTGATTATATGGCAGTAGCAAAAATTAAAATCAGTTCATTTGCCAAAGATTTGGGTGTTGACAAAAATGAGGTTATGGAATTACTGACAAAATTCGGCAGTAAAGCCAAAACAACTTCAAGTTCAATTTCAAACAACGAACTTGACATTATTTTAGAGTACTTTACTCAAAAACACCA
>JAFQVC010000012.1 GCA_017408205.1 Clostridia bacterium
ATATGTCTGCAACAATCAGGACTGCATTTTAAAACTTAAAAAATCAAATGGATTGTCAAGGGGACTAAAAACTAATGTTCCCGAAGAAATATACGAGGAGTGCAGTAATGTTAGATAATAAAGTGTTGGGATACTTAGGACTTGCAAAAAAAGCGGGGCTTTTGGCAGACGGTACAGAGAGCGTGGTAGCAAGTGTAAGAGGTAACAAAAGTAAACTTGTAATTCTTGCTTGTGATGCTTCAGCCACAACTGTTAAAAAAGTTACCGACAAATGCGGTTATTACAATGTAAAACTTGTAACCGCAGGTACAATGTCCGTTTTAGGAAACGCACTGGGACGAGAACTTACGGCGTGTGTTTCGGTTAATGATGAAAAATTTGCAGAAGTAATTGGTAAGTTTGTAGTAACAGACTGATGAAAGGGTGATTATATGGCAGTAGCAAAAATTAAAATCAGTTCGTTTGCCAAAGATTTGGGTGTTGACAAAAATGAGGTTATGGAATTACTGACAAAATTCGGCAGTAAAGCCAAAACAACTTCAAGTTCAATTTCAAACAACGAACTTGACATTATTTTAGAGTACTTTACTCAAAAACACCAGGTTGAAGAATTTGATTTTATACTGAAAAAACTTGAAGAAAAGCCAAAGAAAGAAAAGAAAAAGGAAGAAGTTCCCGTACAGGAAGACGTTGAAATTACGACAATCAGCAAAAAGGAAAAACATTATGTAGATACAAGAAAATCAAATGTTGACCTTGACAAATACGATACCGAAAAAATCGACGAACTTGTTCCTGACAATATAAAGGGCGACAATTTAGCAGGCGGTAAACAAAAAATCAAAAAGGGCAAGAAAAACGAAAAGTTTGATAAAGAAGAAATCAAAGTAAACAAAGAGAAGAAACAAAAGGCGGAAAAAATCACAGTTGCAATAGGTGACGAAATTTCTGTAGGTGATTTTGCGGAGAAACTCGGCAGACCTGCGGCAGAAGTGGTTAAATGCCTTATGATGATTGGTGTTATGGCGTCTGTAAGCCAGAATATTGACTTTGATACTGCGGCTTTAATTGCAACTGAATTTAATGCAGAAGTGGAAAAAGAAGTAATAATTACAGACGAAGACATTTTATTTAACGATGTAGAAGACAAAGAAGAAGATTTGGTTGACCGTTCACCTGTCGTTGTTGTTATGGGACACGTTGACCACGGTAAAACAAAACTTCTTGACAGTATCAGAAAAACAAATGTAATTGATACAGAGGCGGGCGGTATTACTCAGCACATCGGTGCTTACAGAGTAAGGATAAACGACAGGGATATTACGTTCCTTGACACACCCGGTCACGAAGCGTTTACTTCAATGAGAGCAAGAGGTGCACAGGTTACTGACGTTGCAATTTTAGTAGTTGCGGCAGACGATGGTATTATGCCTCAGACAATTGAAGCAATAAATCACGCGAAAGCTGCAAATATTAATATTATAGTTGCTATCAATAAAATTGATAAGGATACCGCAAACCCTGATTTGGTAAAACAACAACTTACAGAGCACGGTCTTGTGCCTGAAGAATGGGGCGGTGACACAATCTGCGTACCTATTTCGGCTTTAAAAGGCGAAAATGTTGATACGTTGCTTGAAATGGTGCTTTTGGTTGCAGATATGAAAGAATTGAAAGCAAACCCCAACCGCCTTGCAAAAGGTACTGTTATTGAGGCAAAACTTGACAAGGGCAGAGGTCCCGTTGCTACAGTTCTGGTACAAAACGGTACTTTAAAAACGGGTGACATCGTTGTTGCAGGTACTGCAGTAGGTAAAGTAAGAGCAATGACAGATGACAAGGGCAAAAAAGTTAAATCTGCAGGTCCTTGTGTTCCTGTTGAACTTATCGGTTTAAGCGAAACACCTGAGGGCGGCGATTTGTTCTATGTTGTAACAGACGAGCGTAAAGCCCGTGAAGTTGTTGAAAACAGAAAGCAGAAAATTAAAGACGAGTACAACAAGTCAACTCAGCAGGTTGTTTCACTTGACGCGTTGTTTGACCAGATTGAACAAGGTCAGATTAAAGACTTAAACATCATTGTAAAAGCGGATGTGCAGGGCTCTGTTGAAGCGGTTACACAGTCCCTTGTTAAACTTTCAAACGACGAGGTAAGAATTAACGTAATTCACGGTGCTGTCGGTACAGTAAACGAGTCCGACATTATGCTTGCATCTGCTTCAAATGCAATTATTGTCGGCTTTAATGTAAGACCTTCTGCTGCAACTATGGATTCTGCGGCACTTAAAAATGTTGAAATCCGACTTTACCGTATTATTTATCAGGCAATTGAAGAAATTGAAGCGGCTATGAAAGGTATGCTTGAGCCAACTTACCGCGAAAATGTAATAGGTCACGCAGAAATCAGACAGACATTCAAGGTTTCAGGTGTTGGCACTATTGCGGGTTGTTACGTTACTGACGGTAAAATTCAGCGTAACAGCGAAGTACGAATCGTTCGTGACGGTATTGTTGTTCACGAAGGTATGCTTAACTCACTTAAAAGATTTAAAGATGACGTTAAAGAAGTTGCATCCGGCTACGAGTGCGGTCTTGGTGTTGAAAGATACAACGACATTAAAGAAGGCGACGTTATCGAATGCTTCGTAATGGAGGAAGTACCCAGATAGGAGTAATTTATGTCAAACAGAATTAACAGAATCAATGAAGAAACAAAAAAGGAAATAAGCCAGATTATAAGAGAACTTAAAGACCCCAGAGTTAAAAAAGGTCTTGTAAGTGTTGTGGCAACAGATGTTTCCAAAGATTTAAGCAAGTGCGTAGTATTTGTAAGCGTTTTAGGTGATGAGCAGGTGCAAAACGATGCAATTGCGGGCTTAAACAGTGCATCGGGATTTGTAAGACGCGAACTCGGTTCAAGGTTAAAACTTCGTGTTTCACCTGAAATTACTTTTAATCTTGACCATTCAATCGAGTACGGTGCACATATAAACGAAATTTTAAAAGGACTATGATATTATGTTTACAGATATTGCAAAGGCAATAAACGAAAGTAACAATATTATAATTTTACCTCACAAAAGTGTTGACGGCGATTGCCTTGGCTCATCTTATGCGCTTAAGTTGGGCTTGCTCAAGTTGGGGAAAAATGCACAGGTTATTGTTGAAGAAAAGGACAAAGATGCAAAATTTTTCGCCATTATTAAAGATGCGGAATGTTTCGTTGAAGTCCCCGACCTGGTAATTGCTGTTGACTGCGGAGATATAGACCGTATTGACAGCAGACGCGGGATTTTTGACTCTTGCGAAAACACTGTAAATATCGACCATCACGGCACAAATGACGGGTACGCAAAACTGAATTTTGTTGATGCCTGTGCCTCTGCGACGGGTGAAATAATATTTAAATTGCTTAAGTTTTTACAAGTTGAAATTGATGATAATATTGCACAGAATTTATATATTGCAATATCTTTCGATTCGGGACGATTCTCATATTCCAATACAACTTGCGAAACCCATAAGATTGCGGGAGAATTAATACAGTATAATTTTGATTTTCCGTATCTTAATGCCTTTATATTTGATACAAATTCCCAAAAAGAATTGGTGCTTATAAAAGAAGCGCTTAAAACTCTTGAGGTTTTGGCAGATGGTAAAATTGCATCTGTAACGGTATCAGAAAAAGTAATTAAGAAATACAAGGCGACAGATTCTGAACTTGGCGGAATTGTGAACTATCCGAGAAGTATTGACACAGTACAGATTGCCTTTTATTTTAAAGAACAAAAAGACGGTGTCAAAGTAAGTATGCGGTCAAACGGCCCCGACGTTTCAAAAATTGCAAAGAAATACGGAGGCGGAGGGCACGAAAGAGCAAGCGGATGTACTTTGAATATGCCTGTTAAAAAAGCAAAAAAGATTATGTATGATGAGGCGATGGCGGTAATATGCTAAACGGAATTATAAATATATTAAAACCGCCCGGTATGACCTCTCACGATGTTATTTACAAAGTAAGGCGTATTACGGGTATTAAAAAAGTCGGACATACGGGAACCTTGGACCCTGATGCACAAGGGGTTTTGCCCGTTTGCATCGGCAACGGTACAAAGTTATCCGATATGCTTACAGTTACGGATAAAAGATATACGGCGGTTATGCGTCTTGGAGTAGTTACTGATACTCAGGACATTTCGGGGAATGTTCTTTGTGAAACAATACCGAATGTGACAAAAGACGACATTATAAGGGCTCTGCCACAGTTTACAGGTGAGATTTTTCAGATACCGCCTATGTTTTCTGCAATTAAAGTTAACGGCAAAAAGTTGTATGAATTGGGTAGAAAAGGCATCGAAATAGAAAGAGAACCACGAAAAATTACAGTATATAGTATTGAAATATTAAAAATTGACGGGAACAATGTTACACTTGATATTGCCTGTTCAAAGGGAACTTATGTAAGAACTTTGTGCCACGATATAGGTGAGAAATTGGGTGTTGGTGCATGTATGGCAAACCTTATAAGAACAGAAAGTGCCGGCTTTACGATAAATGAATCGGTAACTCTTGAAACTCTGGAAAAAGACGGTGCAGAAAAGTACCTGATACCTGTTGAACAAATGTTTCCTTATGACAAAATATCGGTCAGCGGTGAAACTTTAAAAAAGGTATTGAACGGAACACCGATTACCGTTTCGGATTTGCAAAAAGACAAAATGTATAAAGTGTATGACGACAGCGGAAAGTTCCTTTGCGTTTCCAAAGAACAAAACGGTGTACTTAAAATGGTTAAATGCTTTTTCGGTTAGGAGACAATATGATAATTACAAACAATGATATTACTATGTTGAATAATACTGCGGTAGCACTTGGCGCTTTTGACGGTGTTCATATTGCTCACGGCGTACTTATAAATAATGCCGTAACCTATGCGAAAGAAAAAGGTATAAATTCCTGTGTTTTTACGTTTGATGTTAATCCTAAAGACAGTAAATTAATTACCACAAACAGGGAGCGTCAGG
>JAFQVC010000078.1 GCA_017408205.1 Clostridia bacterium
CTATATATTTAACGACATTGACAACGTGTTTTACAATTTAAACGGAATACCCTCTGTTGTAAGCAGTTCCGCAAGAGAAATTAACTTATCAAAACTTGGCGGAGAAAGACTGTCTTATGAAGATAAAACTTATAAATACACTCACGGAAACGGCGTGGTAATAAGTTCCGACAACAGTGTTAATGAAAGCGGTTTTCCGCGCCTTGTGGTTAAAGACATTCCGTCGTTTTCTTCAAACGGTGCGCCCCGTGTTACAGAGCCGAGAATTTATTACGGTGAATATAACAGCGATTACTGTGTTGTAGGTACGACCTATGGGGAGTTTGACGAAACCATAACTTCAGGATACGAATACAACGGCAACGGTGGAGTATTGTTAAACCCTGTTACCAGACTCATATATGCAGTGAAACTTGGTGATATTAAACTTATACTTTCTGATGATTTTGAAAATTACAGTAAACTTTTAATTAACCGAAACATATATGACAGATTAAACGAGGTTGCACCTTTCTTTACTTATGACCAGGACCCATACATTATTGTTGACAACGGCGGAAGATTAAAATGGGTTGTTGATGTTTACACAACTTCTGAGTGGTATCCTTATTCACAATACACAGGCAGTTACAATTATATTAGAAATTCGGCTAAAGCAGTTGTTGATGCCTATGGCGGTACTGTTGATTTCTATATTACGGATTATTCAGACCCCATTATTTTAAGTTACGAAAAGACATATCCGTCACTGTTTTCAAGTACGCCTATGCCCGAGGATATAAAGAATCACGTTAAGTATCCTGAGTTTTTATTTAAAATTCAGTCTAATTTATATAAAACATACCACACTGACAGTATTTATGATTTTTATAACAAAACAGATATTTTTGCTACTGCCAAAGAACGTACAAAAGACGATACTTTAACCGATATTTTACCATCGTACCAGTATTTTGGCGTTAACAATGAGAATCCGTCTTTTAAACTGTCTTTGCCATATACAAAAACCAACAGCGAAAGTATTACGGGTATGTTTACTGTATATGCGGGGCGTGACAATTACGGCAAACTTGTGTATCTTAATTACATTGACAATATTACAGGTACCACAGTTGCGGAAAATGAAATGGAGACAGACAGTTCAGTAACAGAAAAACTTCGTCTTGCAAATGGCGAAGTTGTACGCGGCAATATGGTCGTTGCCCATATTAACAACAATGTTTTGTATATTAAACCGTATTTTGTGAAGAATGTTGACAAGTATAACTATGGCTCACTTGCTTTTGTTTCGGTTTTATATAAAGACACTGTAGTTTGCGAAGCAACACTTGACGAATGTTTTAAAAAATTATTCGGTATAAAGGGCGATATTTCCCAAGTGGAGGACAGTTCTGCTTATGACATTATAGGAAGCATTATTTCAAGTTATGACCTGATGAAGGGGTATCTTGAACAGAGTGACTGGGAGAATTACGGTAAGGCACTTAACGAACTTGATTACAACATTGGAAATCTTCGTTCTTTATACGAAAATATAGATGATTTCAGAGACAATTAGTTTTGACAAAACCACTCTTTTGTGATACAATAACATAGGGTGGTTTTTTGCGTTTTGTAAATGTTGTAATTTCCAACAATTCAAAAGAATTAGATAAGCTTTTCTGCTATGCACTTGATGAAAATTTGAGTGCACAAACAGGAAGCCGTGTTCTTGTGCCTTTTGGTAACGGAAACAAGACTGTTGAGGCGGTTATTGTGGAATTTATTGAAAACTGTCCCTATGAAAACGTAAAAAACGTTATAAAGGTGTTGGATGAAAAACCACTGTGCACCGAAAAACAAATTGCACTTGCAATCTGGATAAGAAAAAAATATCTTTGCACATATAATCAGGCAATCCGCCTTGTCATACCGTCAGGTATTGTTGCAAAATCAAGTAAATTTGTTAAACTTACAGATAATTATTTCAGTATAGATGATGTGTGCGGAAAATCTTCTGCCAAAAGAACAATAGTTGAGGAATTGATAAGTTGTGGCGGAAAAGTGCCATACGGTAACATTAAATCAAAAACCGCACTTGCAAAACTGTGCGACGAGGGTATTACACAGATTGTGGAAGACATTAATTTGAAAAGACCACAGGTAAAGGTTAAAATGGTTCGTCTTGCAATATCAAAGGAGGATGCAACTGCAATCCTTCCTGCAATAAACAAAAAAGCACCAAATCAGGCAAAGATTATTGAAGTTTTGTTGCAGACGGAACAACTTCCACTTAAGGACACAGTTTCTTCTGCCTCGGCAAATGCCCTTTGTAAAAAAGGGATTATAGAGATTTTTGAGCAGGTAAAACTTCGCAACAGTTACGAGATTAATAATATTAAAAGAACAAGTCCCCTTACCCCTACCGCTCAACAAAAAAAAGTTCTTGACGGGCTTAAATACAAATGGGACAATGGTGATTTAAAACCCACTCTTATAAGGGGGGTTACGGGAAGCGGAAAAACAGAAGTATTTTTACAGATTATTGAGTATATATTAAATCAGGGTAAACAGGCAATAGTACTTGTGCCCGAGATTTCCCTTACACCGCAGACGGTGGAACGTTTTGTGGGAAGATTTGGTGACAAGGTAAGCGTATTACACAGCGGCCTTTCTCAGGGTGAAAGGTATGACGAGTGGCAAAGGATACTTAATAATCAGGTTAATGTTGTTGTTGGTGCCCGTTCTGCAATATTTGCGCCTTTTAACAACCTTGGAATTATTATAATTGACGAAGAACACGAAAGTACTTACAAGTCTGAAAACCAACCTTGTTACAGTGCCATTGATGTTGCTTTATACAGAGGGAAAACCGAAAATTCGATGGTTGTGATGGGTTCTGCTACACCATCAGTTAACAGTTACAAACTTGCAAAAGACGGGATTTATGATTTATACGAAATAGAAAAAAGACATAATAATGCTACAATGCCGAATACTACCGTCGTTGATATGAGAGACGAACTTAAAAGGGGCAACAAGAGTGTATTCAGCAACCTTTTAAAAGAAGAAATAGATAAAAATATAAAAAACGGACAACAAACAATTCTATTTTTAAACAGACGAGGGTTTAACAGTTTTGTTACCTGCAGGGATTGTGGTCAGCCCGTTGTTTGTAAAAACTGCAGTATAACACTTACTTATCATAAAAATAAGGACTGTCTTAATTGCCACTACTGCGGATATGAAACGGGAAATGTTACAACCTGTCCCTCATGCGGCAGCAAACACATTAAATATATGGGCACAGGTACTGAAAAGGCAGAAGAGGAAATCAGAAGTCTTTTTGGTGAAAACAGTTACTTAAGAATGGATGCCGACACAACTACGGGTAAAAATTCCCACGAGGCAATACTTAAAAAGTTTAATAAAAACAATGTGCCGATTTTACTCGGTACGCAGATGGTTACAAAAGGTCTTGATTTTAAGAACGTCACTTTGGTTGGCGTTCTTGCAGCGGATTTGTCACTTAATATTGACGACTTCCGTGCGGCGGAAAGGACGTTTTGTCAGTTGACTCAGGTTTGCGGAAGAGCAGGACGTGGTGACATATCGGGACGTGCCGTTATACAGACATATCAGCCGGAACATTACGCAGTTGACTTTGCTCGTAATCATGATTACACGGGCTTTTTTGAAAATGAGATAGAGATAAGAAAGCAGTTTAACAATCCGCCTTTTTGTGATATAATTATGATAATGATGTCGGGCAAGTCAGAAAGTGAAATTGCTTCTGAACTTACAAAAATAGCACAGTATTTAAAAGGCAAAGGAATTTATGTTTTAGGTCCTGCACCATCTCCGTACAGTAAGATTAACAACTTATACAGATGGAGAATAATTGTAAAAACTAACAGGACTAAAGACATTTATCCCATTTTAAGGCAGTTGAATGACAGATATACAGGCGGTAAAAACAAGATTTTTATTGACATTAATCCAAACACAATGAACTGAAAGGATGATTAACTTGGCAATCAGAAATATAGTTAAATTCGGTGACGAAGTTCTTAACAAAAAATGCCGTCCCGTTGAAAAAATAGACGACAGAATTTTAATGCTTTTAGATGATATGCACGATACACTTGTAAAATCTGGCGGTGTAGGTCTTGCTGCACCTCAGGTAGGTATTTTGAAAAGAATGTGCATAATAGATATAGGCGAAGGTCTTATAGAACTTATTAATCCCGAGATAATTAAAACATCAGGTGCTGTCAATGATGTGGAAGGGTGCTTAAGTGTCCCAGGCAGATGGGGTTATGTAGAACGCCCCAAAAAAGTTACCGTTAGAGCATTAAACAGAAACGGAGAGCAATTTGAAATGACGGGTGAAGACCTTTTGGCACGTGCATTCTGTCACGAAATTGACCATTTGGACGGGGTGCTGTTTACTACACACGTTACAGAATTTGTTGAAGTGGAGAGGGATGAAGCATAATTGAACATAATGTTTATGGGTACTCCCCATATTGCGGTACCGTTTTTAAACGAAGTTAATAAATCTTATAATGTGTGTTGCGTTGTTACACAGCCTGACAAGCCAAGAGGAAGAGGCCATATTTTGTCAAGATGTCCCGTTGCGGAAACGGCTGACAATATGGGTATCGACGTTGTTCAGCCCGTTACTTTTTCTGACAACGCTTTTTTGCCTGTCCTTGAAAAATACAAGCCCGATTTAATTGCAGTTGTTGCTTACGGAAGAATACTTCCAAAGTATGTCCTTGACTAC
>JAFQVC010000079.1 GCA_017408205.1 Clostridia bacterium
AAACTGTTGTTAGTGTTAGTTGGCTCTGTTGCATTCGGAATAATCGGTTTTATTGACGACTACATAAAAGTAGTTTTAAAAAGAAATTTAGGACTTACGGCAAAGCAAAAATCATTTCTTCAGGTGCTTGTTGCCGCTGTTGTACTTGTAATCGGTCTTAACTACGGTATCATCTCCACCAAAATATTTATACCGTTTTTCAGATTTTACGCCGACCTTGGCTGGTTTTACATACCGCTTGCACTTTTTGTTATGGTAGGTGTTGTAAACAGTGTTAATCTGACTGACGGTATTGACGGTCTTGCAACCTCAGTTACAATTGTAGTAATGATATTCTTCGGTTGCATATTGGTTGACCAGCCATCACTTTCTGTATTTGTAAATGCAGTTTTAGGCGGACTTATCGGATTTTTGCTTTTCAACAAAAACCCCGCAAAAGTATTTATGGGGGACACGGGTTCGCTATTCTTAGGCGGTGCGGTAGCACTTATGTCAATTATTTGCGAAAACCCTCTTATTCTTATATTGGTGGGTTTTGTATATTTCGCAGAAACCCTTTCGGTAATAATTCAGGTTACTTCTTTTAAATTAACAGGCAAAAGGGTGTTTAAAATGACACCGATACATCACCATTTCGAAATGTGCGGTTGGAAGGAAAAAAAGATAGTGCTTGTTTTTTCAGCGGCAACTGCAATTCTTGTAATTATTTCACTTTTCGGCGTACTATAATTTTAAAAGGAAGATTATTGTGAAAAAAAGACACGTTGATATATATTTTTTAATAACGGTTTTTGTACTGATGGGCTTTGGACTTATTATGGTTATGTCTGCAAGTTCAGAATGGGCAAGAAATGCAAGTTACACAAACGGAGACGCCCTTTATTTTTTCAAAAGGCAGGCAATATGGGCAGTAATTTCCACCTTTGTATTTGCTTTTTTTGCTCTTGTGGATTATCACTTATGGGGTAAGTTTTCCAACATAATTCTTGGCGGAGTTGGCTTTTTATTACTCCTTGTTCTTCTGGTAGGTACAGAAGTTAATGGCGGTAAGCGCTGGATAGATTTGGGGTTTATGCAGTTGCAACCGTCAGAATTTGCCAAAATAGGCCTTATAATATGGATTTCCTGGAATCTGGCAAAAAAAGAAGACCCTTTAAAACTATTCTGGTCAGGTCTTGTACCATACCTTGCTGTAGTTTTGGTTATCGACGCCTTAATCGTACTTGAAAAACATCTTAGTGCTACAGTTTTAGTGACTCTTGTTTCTGTAGGACTCCTTTTCATAGCCGGTATGAGATGGAAACATCTCATACCATTCGGCATACTCGGTGTGGTAGGTGCAGTAGGTCTTATTGCAGCAGAACCATACAGGTTAAAGCGAATAACCGCGTTTTTAGACCCCTTTTCAGATAAACTTGGTGACGGTTACCAGATTATTCAGTCCCTTTACGCTATTGCAAGCGGAGGGCTTTTCGGTCTGGGACTTGGGCAGAGCAGACAAAAATTTTCTTACATTCCCGAGCCGCATAACGACTTTATATTTTCAATTATCTGCGAAGAACTTGGACTTATGGGTGCAATCCTTGTTATTCTTCTTTTCTGTATATTAATATGGAGGGGAGTACGCATTTCCCTTTCTGCAAAGGATAAATTCGGACGATACCTTGCGATGGGCGTAACAATGCTTATTGCTTTTCAGGTAATTATAAACATTGCAGTTGTAACATCTTCCATGCCCGTTACGGGTATGCCGTTGCCCTTTTTCAGTTACGGAGGTACTGCCCTTACTGTGATTATGGGTTGTATGGGCCTTGTGCTTAACGTTTCTGCACAGGGTAAAAAATAAAGAAAGGACTAAAAAGTATGCGTGTAATATGTGCAGGAGGCGGAACAGGGGGACACATTAACCCTGCAATCGCTATTGCAAAACACATAGCACAAAAGAATCCCGAAAGCGAATTTTTGTTTGTGGGAACAAAAAACGGAATGGAAAAAACACTTGTTCCAAAAGCAGGGTTTCCCATTACTTTTATTGACGTTTACGGATTTAAAAGATCCCTTTCCTTATCAAATTTAAAAACAGTATGTAAAGCATTTACGTCACTTTTAAAATGCAGAAAAATTATAAAGGATTTTAAGCCTGACGTTGTTGTAGGCACAGGGGGATACGTTTCAGGTCCTGTTCTTGCTGCGGCATCTTTCATGAAAATCCCCACAGTTATCTTAGAGCAAAATGTTTTTGCAGGAATGACAAGTAAAATGCTTTCTAAACTAGTTGACACTGTGTGTCTTGGTTTTGAAGAAACAAGGAAATCTTTTCCCGATGCGAAAAAAGTAGTTATAACAGGCACTCCCATCCGCGATGAACTGTTTTTAACGGACAAAGAAAGTGCAAGAAAAGGGCTTGGA
>JAFQVC010000080.1 GCA_017408205.1 Clostridia bacterium
AAATATTTTGTGTGTGGACCTTAATATTTCCTTTTTTCATTTGTATCAGTTCCTTTCGCAGTTGTAAAATGCCTTGTATGCTTTGTATGTCATGTAAACATCAAGTTTTGAAGTAATTTCAAAGGGTGAATGCATTGATAAAACGGGCACTCCGCAGTCAATAGTTTCAACGTTTAAGTTAGCAACATACTGTGCTACAGTTCCGCCGCCGCCTGCATCAACTTTACCCAGTTCACCGATTTGCCAGTTAACATCATTTTTATTAAACAAGTTTCTTACAAAGCCCACAAGTTCGGCACTTGCATCGTTTGAGCCGCCTTTACCTCTTGAGCCGGTATATTTTGTAATTAACACGCCGTAATTTAAAAGTGGTGAGTTGTTGATTTCATAAACCTCTTTGTAATTAGGATCAACTGCAGCACCTACGTCTGCAGACAAGCATATTGAATTTGCAAGAGCTTTTCTTATTAATAAATCATTGTAGTCACAAGTCATACTAATCATAACTGCAAGAGTGTCCTGGAAGAATGCAGAACGCATACCAGTATTACCCATACTGCCTATTTCTTCTTTATCTACCAATAGACATACTGCAGTTTTCTGTGGCTTTTCTGTTTCCATAATACCTTTTAATGCGGTGTATGAACAAACTCTATCGTCCTGACCGTATGCACCGATTAAACTTCTGTCAAAGCCAACGTCACGGGCTTTACCTGCAGGAACTACTTCTATTTCACCGCTTATAAAGTCTTCTTCAACAATGCCGTATTTATCATAGATAATGTCCATAACAGCATTTTTTACTTTGTCCTTTTCCTTATCACCGCAGATACTTCCGATTAGTACGTTCAAGTTTTCACCGTCTATCAGTTCTCTTCCTGTTTTCTTCATCTGATTGTCTGCAAGATGGGGAAGCAAATCTGTTACGCAAAATACAGGGTCATTTTCATCAGCACCTATTGAAACAGTAATCTTTTCGCCTTTGCCGTTAATCAAAACTCCGTGAATTTCAAGAGGCACCGCTGTCCACTGATACTTTTTAATTCCGCCGTAATAGTGTGTTTTAAAAAGTGCAAGTTCTGTATCTTCGTACAAAGGATTTTGTTTTAAGTCAAGGCGTGGTGCGTCCATATGAGCCGCAACAAGGTTAATTCCCTTTGAAATCGGCTCTGTTCCTATAACTGCAAGCATTACGCCTTTGCCCTTGTTTTCAACGTACACTTTGTCTCCGGCAGTTAATGTTTCAAACTCGTCTAAACTTTTAAAACCATTTTCTCTGGCAATTTTTATTGTGTTCTCGCAACAAAGCCGCTCAGTTTTGCCGTTATTAAGGTAGTCTTTGTAACCCTCGCAAAAGTCCATTATCTCTTTTTTTGTTTCGGCTTTTATGTTCTCCCAGCCGTTTTTTCTCACATACATTTTATCCATTTGTCTTACCTCCGTATATTAAATTATACATTTTATAATTGAATTTTATTTTATTTATGTACGCCGTAGTTTCGCCAAAAGGTGTTCTGTCAATAGTTTTTCCGTCTTTGGAATACCTTGCATCTTTAAGCCATTTATCCACATTTCCCATTCCCCCGTTGTAGGCGGCAGCGGCGCAGGAAATATCACCGTCATATCTGTTTAACAGATAACCAAGATAAAATGTGCCTATTCTTATATTGGTATCAGCATCAAACAACATATCGGTATCAAAGTCTGAAATTCCGATTTTCTCTGCACACCACTTTGCTGTGTCGTCAGTTATCTGCATAAGTCCTTTTGCAGATTTTTTAGACACCGCATCAACTTTAAAACCGCTTTCTGTTTTTATTATCGACATAACAAGCAAGGGGTCTGTCTGTTGTTCTTTGGCGTATTTTAAAACTGTGTCATAATGGTTCATTGGAAACAATAAGCCAAAATTATTGTAACCTATAACAACAAGTATTATAACAACGATTAACACGAAGTTTCGTATCTTCATAATGATTCCAAGCACTCCCTTGCCTTGTTTGTAAATTGTTCCTCGGTGCCGTTATTTTCTATTACAATATCAGCCAGGTTTTTATATTCATCGTTTGACAGTTGTGAGTTGATTCTGTCAAGGGCAGTTTTTTCGTCTAAATTATCACGTGCCATAATTCTTTTTAGCCGTACCTCTTTGTCTGCAACTACCGCCACAACCTTTGTGCATTTTTTAAAAGTGGGTGTCTGGTGCAAAACTGCGGCATCAATTATACATTTATCTGTAATTCTTTTTTCAATCTCGGCTTCAATATATTTGTGCATTATTTTATTTAGTGTTTTAAGTTTATCAGAGTCTGCAAAAACAATTTTTCCAACAGTTTTTCGGGAAACTGTGCCGTCTGCATTCAGTATTTCCTCACCAAAGGTCTTTACAAGTTCCTCTTTTGCCACAGTCTGAAGTACAGTATGGGAAATTTCGTCTCCGTCAATTACGGTGTAGCCCATATCTTTTGCAACAGAAGAAAAAAGACTTTTTCCCGTACCGCTTCCGCCGATTAGTCCTATTATTTTATTTTGCATCATACCAAGTTTCACCAACGTTCATATCAACCTTTAATGGAACATTTAATTTATATGCACATTCCATCTGGGTCTTTAATATTTCTTTAACCTTTTCTATTTCATCTTTATATGTTTCAATAATCAGTTCGTCGTGAATCTGCAAAACCAGTTTTGATTTAAGTCCTGCTTTTTCAAGTTCGTTATACACTTTTACCATAGCAAGTTTTATAATGTCTGCGGCACTTCCCTGAATAGGGGTGTTCATAGCCACACGCTCACCAAAAGAACGTGTCATAAAATTGTCCGCACTAAGTTCGGGTAAATATCTTCTTCTGTTTAAAAGAGTAGTTACATATCCGTCGTTCTTCGCTTTTTCCACAATTTCGTCCATATATTGTTTTACCCCTGAAAACTGTTTAAAATAATTAGCAATATAGTTTTTTGCCTCAAAAATCGGGATTTTTAAGTCTTTTGCAAGGGTAAATTCACCCATACCATACACAATGCCAAAATTAACCGTTTTCGCTCTTGAACGCATTTCGGAGGTTACGCTCTCTTTGTCAACATTAAATATCTGCGTTGCTGTTGCAGTATGAATGTCCAGATCATTTACAAATGCGTCAGTCATAACCTTATCACCTGCAATGTGGGCAAGAACACGAAGTTCAATTTGAGAATAGTCTGCATCAACAAGCAAACAGTCCTCTTTTGCCACAAACATTTTTCGTATTTCTCTTCCAAGTTCAGTTCTTACAGGAATATTTTGAAGATTTGGCTCTGTACTGCTTATTCTTCCTGTTACTGTTACTGTCTGGTTAAAACTTGAATAGATACGGTTTGTTTCTTTATTTACAACAGATAATAAACCGTCTGCATAAGTGCTCTTTAGTTTTGCAATATGACGGTATTCAAGTATTTT
This sequence comes from Clostridia bacterium, assembly GCA_017408205.1. Lineage (GTDB taxonomy): Bacteria > Bacillota > Clostridia > Monoglobales > Firm-18 > RGIG1864. Next base: position 3,437 of record JAFQVC010000080.1, read on the forward strand.
TTCCACAATTGGGTGCTCGTCTTTTAAACGTTCCAGTATATCGGCACTTGTAGAATACCCGCTTTTTGTCTTTTTCCCTGCAGGAAGTTTTAACGTTTCAAAAAGCACAACCCCAAGTTGTTTTGGTGAGTTAATGTTAAACTGTTGTCCCGAAATAGAGTAGATTTCCTGTTCAAGTGTATTTAGTGTTTGTGCTAATTTCTCACGGAAAATTTCAAGCTCGGGAATATTTATTTTTACTCCCTCCCTTTCCATACTTGCAAGTACGGTTACCAAAGGAAGTTCCATATTATAGTAAAGTTCCTGCTGTCCGTTCTTTTCAATTTTATCGCTGAAATGCTCAAACAGTTTAATTATTGACAAAACGGCAGTTTGGGGATTTTCAATTTCCGCAACGCCTAAAATTTTAAATGCAATTTTTTCTAACTCATAGGAACTTGCGGAAGGGTCGTCAATATATGCACTAATCATTGTATCAAATGCAACGCCCGGAAAAATGCCGAATTTTACAAGATGCTCTTTTACATTGTGACTTATTTTTTTAATTTCGGTATCAAAAAGCAGTTCCTTTAACTGTTCTTCGTTAACTTCCCCGATACTGCTTTCGTCTGCCGCTACAACTATGCCGTTATTTATATAATAATACATTGTGCCCTTTTCTTTAATCTTTTTTATAACGTCTTTAGCCGCGGACATCAAAACCTCGTCTGTTTTTTGTGTAAGACCAAGTTTTTTAATAAAAGACTGGAAATTAAGGCGCGTAAACAACTGCAGTAACTCCTCGTTATTATATTCTTTTATACCGCAGTCTTCTATTGTAAAATCTACCGGTACAAACCGGTCAATAGTTGCAAGTTGTTTACTTAAAAAAGCGTTGTCTTTATCTGCTTCAAGTTTTGTTTTAACCCCTGCTTTTAAGTCGCCATCTTCAATGTTTTCGTATATTTTTTCAATACTGCCAAATTGTTTTATAAGTGAAAATGCAGTTTTTTCGCCGATACCTGCAACACCGGGGATATTGTCGGAACTGTCTCCCATAAGACCTTTTACGTCAATAAACTGAGTTGGTGTTATTTCGTACTCCTTTAAGAAACTGTCGTAATCATAATCAACAGTTGAGGTTGTTCCGCCCTTTGTAGTTACCAGTTTGATTGTAGTAGTGTGTGATGCAAGTTGCAAATCGTCTTTGTCACCTGTTAAAATAACACATTTTACTCCCTGCTCACCGCAAATTTCAGATACTGTACCTATAAGGTCGTCTGCTTCAAACCCCTCTTTTGAAATCATAGTTATATTCATAGCAGACAGCACTTCTTTAAGTAGTGGCATCTGTTGTCTTAATTCGTCAGGCATACCTTTTCTGTTTGCCTTGTATTTATCATACTGCAAATGTCTGAATGTAGGAGCATGCAAATCGAAAGCCACCAATAGTCCGTCGGGCTTTTCTTCTTCTATATATTTTAAAAGGATATTTAAAAATCCGTAAACAGCATTAGTATATAAACCCTCATTGTTTGTAAGCAGTCTTATGCCGTAAAATGCTCTGTTTACTATACTGTTTCCGTCTAATACCATTAACTTTTCCATTTTGCACCTCCGAACACACCATATCTATTATATTATATATTAAAATGTAAATTTATTCAAGG
>JAFQVC010000081.1 GCA_017408205.1 Clostridia bacterium
ATGTTTTGGTGCTTACTTTATCTTTTAACTCCAAAATAATTCTTTGTGCAAGTTTTGGTCCTACGCCCTGAGCGGCAGATATTGCTTTGGGATTATTTGTTACTACCGCAACGGTGAGATTATTTGGAGACAAAACTGACAAAATGCTGATTGCGGCTTTAGGTCCTACACCGCTTACTGAAATAAGAAGTTCAAAAGCACTTTTTTGCTCCATTGTGGGGAAACCGTACAGTTCAAAAATATCTTCTTTTACATAAAGATAAGTGTAAAAAGTTACCCTTTCGCCTTTTCCTTTTAAGTTATCGGAAGAGGTGGTGATTTTATAGCCTATGCCGTTTGCTTCAATTACAACGTAGTTTTCACCGATATAAGTAAGTTCACCTTTTATATATTCATACATTTTCAGTTGCCTCCTTTTAGAATAGAGTAGTTAGTGTGAGCGTGGCACACGGCAATTGCAAGAGCATCTGCAGTATCGTCGGGTTTTGGCACTTCGTTAAGTTTAAGTATTGACTTAACCATTTGCTGTACCTGATTTTTTTGTGCTCTGCCGTACCCTACAACCCCTTGTTTTACCTGAAGAGGGGTGTATTCATAAACGGGAATATTATTATTCTGTGCCGCAAGGATTAAGACGCCCCTTGCCTGACCTACCGCAATAGCAGTTTTTGCGTTATTATTAAAGAACAATTCTTCTATTGCTACCTGGTCCGGTTTAAATTTATCTATTATGTAACACATATCGTCATACACCATTTTTAGGCGTACGGGGAGAGGAGTATGAGCAGGGCTTGTAACTGCGCCGTAATCCACTACTTTGAAGTTAACGCCGTCATATTCAATTATACCGAAACCCACAATGGCAATACCGGGGTCAATTCCTAAAATTTTCATTGATAACTCCTTGATTTTTGTATGTTTCTTTGATATAATACTTAATTGTAATTATTATATCATTAATTGGAGGTTTTTTCAATATGTCAAAAGAAAAAGTTGTTCTTGCTTATTCAGGCGGTCTTGATACATCAATTATCATTCCATGGCTAAAAGAAAACTACGATTACGAAGTTATTGCAGTTTGCGGTGACGTAGGTCAGGGTAAAGAAACAGACGGTCTTGAAGAAAAAGCACTAAAAACAGGTGCTTCAAAATTATACATAGAAAACTTGCAGGAGGAATATGTTACAGATTACATCTGGCCAACATTAAAGGCACAGGCAGTATACGAAGGCAAATACCTTTTAGGTACATCTCATGCAAGACCCTGCATTGCTAAAAGAATAGTTGAAATTGCTCTTGCAGAGGGTGCTACTGCAATTTGTCACGGTTGCACAGGTAAAGGTAACGACCAGGTTAGATTTGAGTTGACAATAAAAGCATTGGCTCCACAGATGAAAATTATTGCTCCCTGGAGAATATGGGACATTAAATCAAGAGAAGAAGAAATAGAATATGCTATGGCAAGAAATATTCCTGTTCCTGTTACAAAAGAAGACAACTACAGTATGGACAGAAATATCTGGCACTTGTCACACGAGGGTATGGATCTGGAAGACCCTGCAAACGAACCCAACTTAGATAAAATATTAAAGATGATAACTCCTCCGGAAAAAGCGCCTGACAAACCAACATACATTGAAATCGGTTTTGAAAAAGGTATTCCCGTTTCAATTGACGGCGTTAAATACGGTGCAGTTGAACTGCTTACAAAACTTAACAAGGTAGCAGGAGAAAACGGTATCGGTATTGACGATATAGTTGAAAACCGTCTTGTTGGTATGAAGAGCAGAGGCGTATATGAAACTCCGGGTGGTACAGTACTGTATGCTGCTCACAAAGAACTTGAATACTTATGTCTTGACAAAATGACACTTCACTACAAAGAGCAGGTTGCTTCTAAATTTGCAGAACTTGTATATGACGGCTTATGGTTTACTCCTCTTCGTGAAGCAATATCAGCATTTGTTGATAAGACTCAGGAGACAGTTACAGGTACAGTAAGACTAAAATTATACAAAGGTGTTTGCTCACCTGCAGGTGCTAAATCACCATATTCACTATACAGTGAAGAAATGGCTACATTTAACGAGGACGAAGTTTATAACCAGAAAGATTCAGAGGGCTTTATCAACTTGTTTGGTTTACCGCTAAAGGTAAGAGCGATGCTTTTTAACAAAGACAAGTAATTTGGAAGGAATGAAATAATATGAAATTATGGGGTGGGCGGTTTTCAAAAGAAACCGATTCATTGGTAGATGATTTTAACTCTTCCATAAGATTTGATGCAAGAATGTACAGGCAGGACATAGAGGGAAGTATTGCCCACGCAACAATGCTTGGCAAACAGGAAATTATCCCCTATGAAAACAGTGTACTAATTGTTAAAACTTTAAATGAAATACTTGCCGATATAGAAGACGGAAAAGTTGAGTTTTCTGTTGATGCGGAAGATATTCACATGAATATTGAAAAACTACTGATAGAGCGTATCGGTGACGTTGGAAAACAACTGCATACGGGAAGAAGCAGAAACGACCAGGTTGCTCTTGATTTACGCCTTTATTTAAGGGAACAGTGCGACGAAATCTGTGATATGTTAATGGAACTTACAAAGACATTAAAAGCCCTTGCAAGTAAAAATATTTCGGTTATTATGCCGGGATATACCCATTTGCAAAAAGCCCAGCCGATTTTGTTTTCCCATCATTTACTTGCGTATCTTGAAATGTATAAAAGAGATGTTTCACGCCTTAGAGAATGCCGTGAACGCCTTAATATTTCACCTTTGGGAAGCGGTGCTCTTGCCGGTACAACCTATCCTTTAGACCGAGAGTATGTAGCAGAAATGCTTAATATGGACGGCGTTACAGTTAACAGTCTTGACGGTGTTTCAGACAGAGATTTTGCAATAGAAGTATGTTTCGTTATGAGTGTTATAATGATGCACACTTCAAGGTTTGCAGAGGAAATAATCCTGTGGTCAAGTAACGAGTTTGGTTTTGTAGAACTTGACGACGCTTTCTCAACAGGAAGCAGTATTATGCCACAGAAGAAAAACCCCGATGTTGCAGAACTTGCAAGAGGAAAGACGGGCAGGGTTTATGGCGATTTAATTGCTCTTTTAACTGTAATGAAGGGTTTGCCCCTTGCGTACAACAAAGATATGCAGGAGGACAAAGAACAGGTATTTGATGCAATTGATACTGTTAAAATGACATTGCCTGTATTTACTAAAATGCTTGATACAATGACAGTTAATTCCGAAAAAATGAGAAGTGCTGCATTAAAGGGCTTCACAAATGCTACAGATGCGGCAGACTATCTTGTTAAAAAAGGTATGCCCTTTCGTGATGCACACAAAGTAATAGGAGAAATTGTTGCATACTGTATCAAGAACAATAAAGCCATAGAGGAAATGTCAATTGGCGAATTCAAAAGTTTCTCGGAATTATTTGAAAATGACATTTATGAGGCAGTATCATTGGAAAACTGTGTTGATCTTCGTGATGTAACGGGCGGTACTGCTACAAATCAGGTAAAACAACAGTTATAAAGGAGAAAAAATATGAGTAATCCTATAGTTACAATAAAAATGGAGCAAGGGGGAGTTATTAAAGCAGAACTTTATCCCGAAATTGCTCCAAATACAGTTAATAATTTCATTTCGTTAGTAAAAAAAGGATTTTACAACGGACTTATTTTCCACCGTGTAATTGACGGTTTTATGATTCAGGGCGGAGACCCCAACGGAATAGGAATAGGCGGTCCCGGTTATGCAATCAAAGGTGAGTTTGCTTCTAACGGATTTAAAAACGACCTTGCTCACAAAAGAGGCGTACTTTCTATGGCACGTTCAATGAACCGTGACAGTGCAGGAAGCCAGTTCTTTATTATGGTAGAGGACGCTCCTCATCTTGACGGCGAATATGCATCATTTGGTTGTGTAATTGAAGGTATGGAAACTGTTGACAAAATAGTTTCATCAAAACGCGATATGCGTGACAAACCCATTATTGACCAGGTAATGGAAGAAGTTACCGTTGAAACCTTTGGAACAGATTATCCTGAACCGGAGAAAATGTAAGCCCTGCAGTTTTGGCTTTTTCTATTAAATAGTCGCACCGAAAACGTGCGGCTATTATTTTATGTGCATACATTTCAATAAGTTTGTCATTGTTTGTAAATCTGTAGTTTTGCTTTGCTATTTCCAGTTCTTTGTGTGCTGAAATTATATCGGATAGCAACTCGTTTTGTTTTACTTTTTTCATAAGATTCACCTCATTTAACAGTATTTGCTAAAAGAGTGTTTTATATGCAAAAAGACGAATGCTCAGCATTCGTCTTTTACAATTTGTGAAATTTTAAGATAATCGTTAGTCAGTATTGTGTCTATGCCCATATCAAGAAATTCTTTTGCTTCTTTTTCGTCGTCTGACCAGAACACGTTGCAGATAATTCCGTTATTGTGTGCTTTGTCAATCATTTCCCTGTCAAAGTATGGCTTGTATAACTGTACTTTTTCTGCACTAAGTTCTATTGCTCTGTCAACTATTTCATACGGTCTTTCTTTTAAGTGACCTACGCAGACAGGAATATGAGGAGCGTACTCTTTAAACTGCCTTATATGAAGGTCGGGCTCAAGCATAAAATACACATATTTTTCGCAGTCATATTTTTTTATAAGATTTACAATTTTTTTCATTATTTCTTCAGGGTATTGTTCTGTCATCGAAAGTGGTTTTATGTGTATATTCATAATTGTATGACAGGAGAATTTTTTAAGTATATCTTCAAATCTTACTATTTTTAAACCCTTGTATTTTTCGTCAAACTTTACACCGAAATCATACTGCAAAAGTTCCTCGTATGTGTGTTCGTAAACTTTCCCTGTGCCTGTGCTTATTCTTTCTAACGTTGCATCGTGGCATGAAATAATTTCGCCGTCTTTGGTAGGCCATAAGTCAAATTCTATTTCGTCTGCACCTAAAGCAACTGCTGCACCAAAAGCAGCCATTGAGTTTTCAGGAGCAACTGAAGAAAATCCTCTGTGGGCACAAACCCTTGGGTATTTTTTAACTGTATTGTCTGTTGTTATAGCACTTCCGCCCGGACGATAAAACCAGGGACGTCTGCCAACTTCTATGTATTCGTAATGTGGCTTTAAGTCGCCGCCAAAACCTGCAGGTTTATAGTATTTTTTGTGAGGATCAATTTCGCAACTTGCAATTCCTACGTCGTTTTTCATATCAAGAAGCATTGTTCCGTCAGGTGCAACTACCATCGAACAACCGCAGATTTTTGAGTCCTCTCCAAGAGAAACAGAAGAACGTACTAAATATGAGTTTGTATTGTATGATAAAAATCGCCCTATTATTTCCAATGTCTGGTGCGGGTCGGAGCGTTGGTGTGAACAACCTATGATTATATCTACGTTTTGTCTTGCCAAAGATGCAAAACTTTCATAGAAGTAAAAATCGTAGCAGGTCATAAAACCGTATCTTATGCCGTCGTGTTCTAATACATATGGCTCGTTAAACTGGTAACTGTAGTCAACGTCTATACAACCGTAGCCACCCTCGGCATCTGACTTACACTCGGAAGGTGCAGGATGGGCTTTAAAATACTTGCCTACAATTTCGCCGTTTTTGTCTATGGCGTAAGTTGTGTTTCTGTAGCCATTGTCTGTCTTATATGATGCATTTACAAAAAGCAATGCACCGCATCTTATTGCTGTTTCTTTGCATTTGTCCATTAAACGGGTGTGGTATTTTTCTATTGTTTCTTCAATCTGTTTTTGTCCGTGTAATACAGTAGGACATTCGCTGTATTCAGGTAAAACGATAAGGTCAGCGTTTTCTGTGCACTGGTCAAGATAATTCAGTTTTTGTTCAAATAATATGTCCGCATCGTTAATGTCCATTGTATATGCAGGTTGAATAATATTAATTTTCATAAAAATCACCTCATAATATTTTACCATATTTGAGTAGTTGTTTCAATATATTTTTTTATAAACTCTTGACAAATTGCTTTTGCAGTTGTATAATATTTCGTGTTGACAATTTAATAAGCGCCATTAGCTCAGTTGGTAGAGCAATTGACTCTTAATCAATGGGTCCTGGGTTCGAGTCCCCGATGGCGCACCAACGATAATACCACCCGAAAGGGTGGTATTTTTCGTTGGTGGATTGATTGAAAGGGACTCGAACCCTGAGAGGGTTTTTGCGTAAAGAAAAACAGTACGGGGTACTGTTTTTTAGCAAAAAGGTGCGAAGACGGGTACCGAATGCGAAGCATTGGGTCGTCAAGCAGATAAGACGCGAAGCGGCTGTGTCCCCGATGGCGCACCAACGATAATACCACCCGAAAGGGTGGTATTTTTCATTTTTTTAAGTCCTCAATAAAGTATGCATTGGTGTTTGCACGTTTGCCATATTTATCTATAACATCAAATCTTATATAGCCGTCTTCGGGCAAGAATTCAAAAACAGCCGTGTTTTCGCCATTTTTATTTTCGGCGTTTATTCTGGAAACTCGTCTGCCCTCAGTGGACATGGTTGCGTAGGAGCCTTTACAGTATGTAATATATGCTTTGTTTTCTTCTATGTAAAGCTCTTTTATTTCGGGGCCTGTTGATGAATAAAAATTGTGTTTTTCCATTGCATCAATTACTGTTTCGTAATCAAGTTTTTCAGCGTTTATCATTGTCCATCCGCCAAGAGCGGTGTTTGTATTATGGCTGTCATCGGTAGATACACATGCTATTTTCTGACCGTCACGGAGGAAGTCGTCA
>JAFQVC010000082.1 GCA_017408205.1 Clostridia bacterium
CCTATTGCCCTTATTTCTGCAGGTCTTGTGGCTATGGCGTTTCTGGGCTTTTCGGGACTATCATTTTAGACAGGAGGAACAGTTGTAATGATAATACTTTATGCAGGAATTACATTAGGCGGAATCGGACTTTTGTGCGGCGTATTACTGGCTGTTGCTTCCAGATACCTGTCAGTAGAGGTTGACGAAAGAATAGAACAGATAAACGAAATACTGCCCGGTGCCAACTGCGGCGGATGCGGCTTTGCAGGTTGCAGTGCTTATGCAACTGCAGTTGTAGAGGGAAACGCACCTGTTGACGCCTGTGTTGTTTGCAGTAATGATGTGGTTAAAAAAATAAGCGAACTCGTTGGCGCAGAAGCATCAGGCAAAGAGCCAAAAGTGGCAAAGGTTTTGTGCTTTGGAACAACAGAGTGTGCGAAAAACAGATACATATATGAAGGAATTACGGACTGTGACGCCGCTGCAAGACTTGGCGGTGGCTTTAAGGCGTGCCCTTACGGTTGTTTAGGTCTTGGAAACTGTGCAAAGGTTTGTCCTTTCGGTGCTATTTCCGTTAAAGACGGTGTTGCAAGTGTAGATGAAGAAAAGTGCACAGGATGCGGAAAGTGTACAGCAATTTGTCCTAAAAATGTTATAGTATTAGTGCCGAAAACCGCAAAATATTATGTGGGTTGCTCATCAAAAAACAAAGGTGCAGAAATGAAGGACAAATGTTCGGCAGGTTGTATCGGATGTAAAATCTGTGAAAAGAACTGCCCGTCACAGGCAATTACGGTAGAAAACAATCTGGCAAAAATAGATTACAGTAAATGCACAAACTGCGGATTGTGTGCTGAAAAATGTCCGAGGAAAATAATTAAAGAAAGGAATATTGATTAATGCGAAATAAAATTCTATCTTTACTTGAACAGAATGCAGGGTTAAAGCATGACCAGATAGCGGTAATGCTTGATATGTCTGTTGAACAAGTGGATAAAGAAATAGAGGAAATGACAGAAGAAGGCATTCTTTTAAGAAGTAAAGCACTTATCAACTGGGAAAAAACAGACAGAGAGTTTGTTGCCGCACAAATTGAGTTAAAAGTAACTCCCCAAAGAGGAGAGGGCTTTGATAAAATCGCTGAGCGTATTTATCAGTACCCTGAGGTAAAAAGTGTTTACCTTATATCGGGCGGCTTTGATATTGCTGTTACAATTGAGGGCAGAACAATGAAAGAAGTTGCCTTATTTGTGGCGGAAAAACTTTCTACAATGGAACACGTTACTTCAACTAAAACCAACTTTATACTTAAAAAGTACAAACAGGACGGAGTATTGTTTGCTAAAGAAGGAAAAGATGAAAGAGCAGTGATATCATGATAATAAAAGATAAAATCAATAAAGTAATAACTGATATGAAACCGTCAGGGATAAGAAGGTTTTTTGATTTGGTGGCACAGATGCCTGATGCTATTTCTTTAGGCGTAGGTGAGCCTGACTTTGTAACGCCCTGGCACATAAGAGATGCAGGTATTTATTCCCTTGAAAAAGGACACACTTATTATACTTCAAACAGCGGTCTTGCAAATTTGAGGGAAGAAATATGCAACTATTTAGACAGACGGTTTAACTTAAAATACAATTACAATAATGAAGTTTTAGTAACTGTGGGCGGAAGCGAAGCCATTGACCTGACAATAAGGGCACTTGTTTCTCCCGGCGACGAGGTACTTATTCCTCAGCCCAGTTTCGTGTGCTATGTTCCTTGTGTTCAGATGGCAGGAGGCGTTCCTGTTCCTATTGTTACAAAGGAGGAGGACAATTTTAAACTGACTCCCGAGGCACTTAAAAAAGCAATTACCCCCAAAACAAAACTTCTTGTGTTGCCTTATCCCAACAACCCCACAGGGGCTGTTATGACTTATGACGAATTGAAAGCCATAGTTGAAGTATTAAAGGATACTGACATTTTTGTTATGTCTGACGAAATATATGCAGAACTTACTTACGGCGGAAAACATCGCTCTATTGCAGAATTCCCTGAAATGCGTGACAGAACAATTCTGGTAAGCGGTTTTTCAAAGGCTTATGCTATGACGGGCTGGCGTCTTGGCTATGTGTGTGGTCATCCTGACATAATTGCACCTTTGACTAAAATTCATCAATACGCAATAATGAGTTCTCCTACCGTCAGCCAGTATGCGGCTATAGAGGCGGTTAAAAACGGAGATAATGACATCGGGGCTATGGTTTCAGAGTACAATTACAGAAGAAAAGTAATATATGAAGCATTTAACCAGATTGGACTTAAGTGTTTTGAACCTCTTGGTGCTTTTTACGTATTCCCAAGTATCAAGTCAACGGGAATGGACTCAAATACTTTTTGTGAAACCCTGTTAAAGGAGCAAAAGGTGGCGGTAGTGCCGGGAGACGCTTTCGGCGAAAGCGGAGAGGGTTATGTAAGATGTTCTTATGCTTATTCAATAGAAGCAATTAACAGAGCCCTTGACA
>JAFQVC010000083.1 GCA_017408205.1 Clostridia bacterium
ACGGTGTTCATATTGCTCACGGCGTACTTATAAATAATGCCGTAACCTATGCGAAAGAAAAAGGTATAAATTCCTGTGTTTTTACGTTTGATGTTAATCCTAAAGACAGTAAATTAATTACCACAAACAGGGAGCGTCAGGGTATTTTTGAACTTATGGGTGCAGACATTTTGTTTTTAAAACAGTTTGACGACAGTTTGAAAAACCTTGAGCCATTGGATTTTCTTGATAAGTATTTAAAAAACTGCAGATACATTTGTGTCGGATTCAATTTCAGATTTGGAAAAGGCAGAATAGGAAGTACAAAGGATATTGTTGATTTCTGCAAAAACAACCATATTGATTTTGACATTGTTGATGCAGTTAAATATAACGGTGAAGTTGTCAGCAGTTCTTTAATACGCGAAAAGATTGCAAACAATGATTTTGAGTCGGTAAGAGAAATGCTTGGCAGAAATTATTATATTACAGGTACGGTGGAAAAGGGCGACGAAATCGGGAAAACTCTTGGCTTCCCTACTGCCAACACAGTACCCGAAAGCATTATTGCAGGCGATGGCGTATATCTTACATATACGACGGTTGACAAAAAAAAATACAAGTCCGTAACCAATGTGGGAGGAAAACCCACCATAAGAAATGGTGTAAACAGAGTTGAAACTCATATAATTGATTACTCGGGGAATGCCTACGGAAAAGAAATTAAAATTGAATTTATAAATAAAATAAGAGACGTTGTAAGATTTGACAGTACCGAACAATTAAAAAGTCAGTTAAAAAACGACGTAAATGTTGCAAAAACGGAATTGTTATGATAAAATGATTTAATAATGCAAATAATTAATTTTTAAATATAGACAGGAGTTGGTTAAAAATGGCACAAGATTACAGCAAATCTCTGAACTTGCCAAATACTGAATTTCCTATGCGTGCGGGATTACCTAAAAAGGAGCCCGAAACTCTTGAAATTTGGGAAAAATCAGATTTGTACAACAAAATGCTAAAGAAAAACGAAGGAAAACCATCGTTCATTCTGCACGACGGACCTCCTTTTGCTAACGGTGACATACACATCGGTCATGCTCTTAACAAAGTGTTAAAAGATATTATTATAAAACACAAAAGTATGACAGGTTACAACGCACCATACATTCCCGGTTGGGATACTCACGGTCTGCCTATTGAAAAACAGGCAATCAAAAAACTTGGTATTAACAGAAGCGAAGTAAGCGCAGTTGAATTCAGAAAAGTATGTAAAGAGTTTGCTGAAAAGTACATTGACAATCAGCGTACACAGTTCAAACGCCTTGGCGTTTTTGGTAAATGGGATGTTCCTTATGTTACTTTAGAGCCCGAATACGAGGGCAAACAGATTGAAACATTCTGTGCTATGGCTAAAAACGGTTACATTTACAAGGGCTTAAAACCCGTTATCTGGTGTACCGACTGCGAAACTGCTCTTGCTGAAGCGGAAATTGAATACAAGGATGACACCACAAACTCAATCTATGTAAAATTCAAGGTTAAAGAAGACAACGGTTTATTTGGCGACTTAAAAGACAAAGTATATTTTGTTATATGGACAACCACTACATGGACATTGCCGGGTAACGTTGCTATTGCGCTTAACGGTAACTTTGAATATTCATTGGTTAAAGTAGCAAACGGTGACATTTACGTTCTGGCTACAGAACTTATTGACACAGTACAAAGCGCAGTTGGCTTTGGTGAATACGAAGTTGTAAAAACATTTAAGGGCAGAGACCTTGAAAAAATGATTTGCGCTCATCCTTTCCTTGACAGAGACTCACTTGTAATTAACGGCGACCACGTTACATTGGATGCAGGTACAGGTTGCGTTCACACTGCTCCAGGTCACGGTGCAGAGGACTATATGGCTTGCAAAAACTACGATGTACCTATGATTGTTCCCGTTGACTCAAAAGGTGTATTAAACGAACACGCAGGTCAGTTCTCAGGAATGTACTACAAAAAATCAAACGATGCAATTATTGAACAGTTAAAATTAACTGAATCATTACTTGCGATTGAGCCGATAACTCA
>JAFQVC010000084.1 GCA_017408205.1 Clostridia bacterium
AAAAAACCCGTCTCAAAAAAATCTTTTGAGACGAGTTAATAAACCCGCGGTACCACTCAAATTACGGAAAAGATATTCCGTCACTTACCGGACTCCAACAAGTCCTTTGCCTTTACGCAGCATTACGGAAGGAGTCTACTAAGCTAAGCTTTTCGGTCCTTCGACTCAGAGGTGATAAGTCATTGGAAAGTTCAGCCATTGCCTCGCACCATCCGGCAACTCTCTTTAAGCCCCACAATCCGACCGTCCTCGTCACAGTCGTTATTTGTGATATTCAAATTTGAAACTTATTATACTCTTCATTTTTTACTTTGTCAAGAGTTTTTTTAAATTATTTTTTAAGTCCTAATTTTTCTGCGGCTATATCACGCATTTTATATTTTAAAATCTTACCTGCGGCGTTCATGGGGAATTCATCTACAAACATAAAGTATCTGGGCACTTTATGTCTTGCAATTGACGCATTACCAAACTCTTTCATTTCATTTTCGTCTGCTGTTTCGCCCTTATGAAGAATAATCCATGCGCAGCATTCCTCACCGTATCTTTCATCGGGAACGCCAACTACCTGAACGTCACGAACTTTGGGATTTGTAAGATAAAATTCTTCAATTTCGCGTGGGTAAAGGTTTTCACCGCCGCGAATAATCATATCTTTAAGACGTCCTGTTACTTTGTAGTAACCGTCTTCCGTTCTCATACAGATATCCCCTGAATGAAGCCAGCCGTCTTTGTCTATTGCCTGAGCAGTTGCTTCAGGCATTTTGTAATAGCCCTTCATAATGTTAAAGCCACGTGCTACAAATTCACCGCTTTCACCGTCAGGAAGTTCGTCGCCTGTTTCGGGGTCGATAATTTTACATTCTACACCCGGGAAAGCACTTCCTACTGTTTCAACTCTGTGGTCTAAGTCTTCGTTTACCTCACCCATAGTACAGCCCGGTGACGCTTCAGTCTGTCCGTAAACAGAGATAATTTCACGCATATTCATTTCCACAGATGCTCTTCTCATAAGGTCTGCAGGGCAGTTGGCACCTGCCATAATACCTGTTCTCATATATGAAAAATCTGTCTTTTCAAAATCGGGGTGCCCGAACATTGCAATAAACATTGTAGGTACGCCGTTAAAGCAGGTAATCTTTTCATCGTTTACGCAGGCAAGTGATGATTTGGGAGAGAAGTACGGAATGGGGCAAAGTGTTCCTCCGTGTGTCATCATAGAGGTCATTGAAAGGACCATACCGAAGCAGTGGAACATAGGCACCTGTATCATCATACGGTCTGCAGTTGACAAATCCATTCTGTCACCGATTGTTTTACCGTTGTTTACAATGTTTCTGTGGGTTAGCATAACGCCTTTGGGGAAGCCCGTTGTACCTGAAGTGTACTGCATATTACAAACATCGTCAGGTTTAACAAGGGACGCGCGTCTTCTTACTTCTTCACGGGGAACAAGGGAAGAACGTGAAAGCATCTGCTCCCAGGTAAGGCAGCCATTCATAGAAAATCCAACTGTTACAACGTTTCTTAAAAAGGGCAGATTTTTGGAATACAAAGGTTTTCCCGCCTCTAAATTTTCAAGTTCGGGACAAAGTTCCTTAATAATCTCTTTATAGTTAATGTCCTTTGAAAACTCAATCATAACAAGGGTATGAGTGTCTGACTGTTTTAAAAGATACTCAATTTCGTGAATTTTGTATGCGGTATTAACAGTTACCAAAACTGCACCGATTTTTGTAGTTGCCCAGAAAGTTATAAACCACTGAGGTACGTTTGTTGCCCATATTGCAACGTGGTCTCCTGCCTTTACCCCCAAAGATATAAGGGCTGCGGCACATTCGTCCACATCACGTCTGAACTGTTCGTAAGTTCTTGTATAGTCCAAAGTAGGATATTTAAAGGCGTACTGGTCGGGATACTTCTCTGCCATAGTGTCTAAAACATCAGAGAAAGTTGCGTCAATAACGTCATACTTTTTCCACACAAAAGTACCTGTTTTGTCTCTGTTATAGTACGCTTTGTCAAAGGACTTTTTGTCACGGTTAAGTGATGAAATGTAGTTTGCAAAGTGGGTAAGAACTATGTCTGCATCATTTATTTCCTCGTTCCACGCGGCACAGATATAACCCTCGTAATTAAGTGATGAAAGAGCGCCGATAAGTTTTGGAACGTCAAGTTCCCCCTCGCCGATTAATACGGTTTTTCCGTCCTTCATATCACCTAAGCGTACATATTTTATATATGCACCCAAAGTTTTTATTGTTGCTTCTGAGGACTCTCCTCCGTCAAAATGTGTGCCTCTTACGTTCCAGGAAGCACCTATTGCCGCAGAAGAAAAGTGATTTATAATTTCTATTACCTTTTCTGTATTTGCAAGGTAGCCAACTGTTTCAAAAAGAATATTTACATCTGCATTTTCTGCTTTTTTTACGGCATTTAAAAGTTTGCCGTCTAAAACATCAAAGGAGGTTTCCTTGTCAATATGAACAATTACATTTGAAATTCCTGACACTATCGCCATATCTACATATTTTTCAATTATTTCGGCCTCTTCGTTTTCAATTGCCTCAGGCATACGGATTGCAGGAACAGCAAGATTTCTGTTAACAAGTTTTCTTTTGGCGTCCGCAATTCTGTCCCGCCTTAAAATACTGTCGTGGTGACTGCTTCTTTCTTTTATTGCATCGTATATTTCGAAGCCCGAAAAGCCGTAGTCAAAGGCATAACGGCAGGTGTCAAGAAAGGTAGCACGGCTTACATTCTTGGTTGAAAATACTATTTTCATATTACGCCTCCTCGAACACAATTTTATTTAGTGCATTTATATACGCTCTGATACTTGCGGCAACAATGTCTGTTGATGTGCCGTTTCCTGAATACAGTTTTCCGTTATTGCGAAGACGTACAAGGGCAGAACCCAACGCCTCTTTACCCTCTGTTACAGACTGCACCTGAAAATCGTCAAGTTCGTAGTGGTGGCCTATGCACTGTTCTATTGCACGGAAAGCAGAGTCAATAGGACCGTCTCCGTTACTTACGCCCACCATAATTTCGTCATTACATTTTAAAGTAACCTGTGACATTGAACTTTACACGTTACTGCTTGTAGTCGTGTATGTTTCAAAATGGTATGTTGAGGGTGCCTGCATAGCAGAACTTGCAACCAATGCTTCAAATTCTTTTGCTCCTACTGCACCTTTCTTTTCGCATACCTGCATAAGTGCTTTATATACATTTCCCACATCAGAGTCAGAAAGGTCATAACCCAACACTGTTGCGGCATTGGCAACCTGTGCCATAGTGCAGTCTGCCTCAAGCAAAATCTTTTTCTTTTCGCTGACAACATTTTGTGCATCGTAATCTTCGTGGTTTATGTTTGAAAGCATATCGTCAATTGATGAATGAATTTTTGTATTGTCCAAATCTGTTTTTACGCCGATTTGTGCACCCAGTACTGTTACAGCATCGGAAAACTCTGCAGTTAAAAGTACGTCTTTTCCTGCCATTGCACATTTAATACCGTCAGCACCGCTTTTAATTGCGGATAACGCTGATGCAACGCCCATATTGATTCTGTCGGAAACTGCCACATACAAAGGAACATTTACTGCATCTTTTACGGTTTTAACAAGGTCTGCAATTTCTTCGGGAGTTGATACCCCTGCATTGTCAGTAACTGTTACAACTGTTGCGCCGTTTTTCTCTGCTTCTTTTAC
>JAFQVC010000085.1 GCA_017408205.1 Clostridia bacterium
CGAAATTGCTGCAACATGCCCTGCTTGTGAAGAAGCATTCTACAAGAGATTTACACATCTTCCCGTTTACGGCTTAACTGAGGAACAGTTAATCTATATGGCAGATGCAGTTATCGAAAGTATTGACGAAATGCAAAAAGGTATCTGATAAATGAACAGACTTAAATCATATTTAATCACAATTCTGGGCTGTGCAATGACAGGTGCGGCGGTAAGTTTATTTTACCTGCCCAATAAAATCGTTAACGGAGGAGTATCGGGTGTTTCAACAATATGTTATCATATTTTCGGTTTCGAACCTGGTGTGACATACTTTGTGATTAATGTGCTGTTGCTTTTAATCGCGTTAATGGCACTTGGCAAAACATTTATTGCAAAAACCGTATTCGGTGCAGGTCTTTTGTCGGTGTTTGTGCAGTTGTTCTCATACCTGCCTCCCGTTACCGACAATATAATTCTTGCAACAATATTTGGCGCGGCACTTTACGGTTCGGGGATAGGTCTTTGTTTTGCGGCAGGTGCATCTACGGGCGGTACGGATATTTTGGGCAGACTTGTTCAATGCAAACTTCCCCACTTCCCCATAGGCAAAGTTCTTCTTGCGGTTGACGGAACAATTATTGTTGTTTCTTTAATCCTTTTTCACAATGTTGAACTGGCATTGTTCGGCATACTTACTTTGTTTATATCTACTTTTGCAATAGACTTCATTATAAGAAAACTTAATGTGTCAAAACTTGCGTTTGTAGTAAGTGTCAAGGGAGAAGAAATAGCACAAAAACTTGTTTCCACATCACCCAGAGGGGTTACTGTTGTAAACACAACGGGTGCATATACAAAAGAAGAAGGCAGAATGCTTGTGTGTGCATTAAAAGAAAGTGAAATACCACAGTTTCAGGCAAAAATCCTTGAGATTGACAAAAATGCCTTTATAATTTTCTCCGAATCAACGCAAATTGTGGGAAACGGATTTTATGTTTACAGATAGTTGACAAATTTAACTTTAAGCGGTATATTTTTAATATACCGCTTATTTTTTGGAGGACCATATGAAAACAATATTGCTTGACAGTAACAAAAATTTTTACAAGGCAAATATGCATTCCCACAGTATATATTCTGACGGAAAACAGACTGTGGAAGAGTTGAAGGAAATGTATAAGGCAAATGGCTATTCCATAATTGCCTTTACAGACCACGAACACTTAATTGACAACTCTCACCTTGATGATGACGAGTTTCTTTCAATTACTTCCTGTGAACACGCAATAAAGCAGTTTGAAAATATGTCAACCCTTGTAAAGAGAGATATGAAAGTGGCACATCTTAATATTTATGCAAAAGACCAGCACAACGTTAATACCCCGTGCTACAGTCGGGTTTATGACCATTATACTGACAATGTGAAAGAAATAATGGTTGTTCCCGAAGAAGATTATAAAAGGGTGTATAGTGCCGAGGGCGTAAGTGAAATAATTGACATCGCCAACAAAGAGGGCTTTTTGGTTGCATACAACCATCCCAGATGGTCTTTGGAAGATGCAAGGGATTACCTTGGTTACAAAGGGCTGTGGGCACTTGAAATGCTTAATTCTTCTTGTTGGGAAACAGGATATTATGACTATAATCCCACAACATACGATGAATTTTTACGTGACGGGAATGTTATGGGCTGTGTTATGGGTGATGATAACCACAACACACCGCATCACAGTTTTATCGGTTACACAATGATTAATGCGGAAAAACTCGAGTATGACGAGATTATGAAAGCCCTTGAAAATTATAATTTTTACTGTTCTATGGGGCCTGTTATAAACGGACTTTATATTGAGGACGGCAAGGCACACCTCTCTGTTGATAAGGGCGAAAAAGTAATAATGACAACGGGTATAAGATATGTGGAAAAACAAATGATTACCGACGAAAACAAACACGATTTGGTATTCGAAGTAAAGGACGAATATAAATATATAAGATTTGACGTGATAGATGAATTTGGCAAAAGAGCAAACACCAATGCATATTTTGTCGGAGGAAAAAAATAATGAATTTCGTTAAAGATAAATTGGAAGTAAGTGTATCAGAAACCCGTGATATTATGGGTAAAGTTGCGGCACAGGATATTGCCGACTGCATTAACAAAATGGCAGACAAAGAGGAAATCAATATGATTTTTGCGGCGGCTCCGTCACAAAACGACGTTCTTTATCATTTGTGTGAAAGAACTGATATTGACTGGACCAAAATCAATGCATTTCATATGGATGAGTACATAGGTCTTCCCAATGATGCACCACAGAAGTTTTCCAATTTTCTGATTGAACGGATTTTTTCAAAAAAGCCATTTAAATCGGTAAATGTTATTGACAGCAGTACGGAGGCGGGTGCAAAAAGTTACGGTGAATTGCTTCTTGAATACCCCGTAGATATTGTAGTTATGGGTATCGGGGAAAACGGACATATTGCATTTAACGACCCCCACGTTGCTGATTTTAACGACAAAGAACTGGTTAAGGTTGTAAAACTTGACGATATGTGCAGACAACAGCAGGTAAATGACGGTTGCTTTGAAAAGTTTGACGATGTACCTGAGTTTGCACTTACTCTTACAATTCCTTCACTTACAAAGGCGGCTCACCTGTTCTGCATCGTTCCTTGCAGTACAAAAGCCAACGCGGTTTATAACACAATTAACGGTGATATTAACGAAAAATGTCCCGCAACAATTTTACGTCTTCATAACAGTGCAAAACTTTATTGCGACGGTGACAGTGCGAAACTTATCAAGGGGTAAATGCCATGAGAATAAATAATTGTGCCATTATAGTTTGTGAAAAGGCAACAAAGCAGGAACTGTTTGCGGCAGAAGAACTTGCAAAATATATAGGACTTATGACGGGAAATAAACCGCCTGTACAAACCAAAAGTGATTGCGAAAACAAAGTTCTGTTGGGTCAAGACAAGCATCTTGTGAAAGGCCCTGAAGGATTGCTTATCAAATCTGTTGACCAAAATACACTTCTTATAACAGGAAGTGATGACAGTGAAAACAGAGGCACAATATATGGTGTTTACGAATTTCTGGAACGTTTTTGCGGATGCGGTTTATCGGCGTATTCTAATCCCGATTTAGATGCAGGGGAATATGTGCCCCAAAACATCGATTTGGAATTTAATGATGTCTATTATATAAAAGAAAGTGCAGACAGACCTTTTCGCGGTGCCTGTGTTCAGTTCGGTGCATCGGGCGGAGATATACATTCCGACCTGAACATTCCTTTCTTTGACTTTTTAAGCAAAAACAGATACAACTATTTTTACACCTGGACATCTACTTACGAATGTCTTAAAAAAGAGGGACTTACAGAGGAACTTGACAAAAGGGGTATAAAACTTTTTGTCGGTCACCACGATGCCGTAGATTTGTTTCTGCCCGCTTTCGGGAACGGGTATTTTCCCGAAAAGTATTACGAGACGCACCCCGAATATTTCAGATTATTGGATGACGGGTCAAGATATTGCCCCAAAGACTGCTGGGGACAGATGATTTTCTGCAGCAGAAACGAGGGACTTATAGAGCAGGTAAGCAACAACATAATAGAGTGGCTTAAATTTAATCCCGAAGTGCAGTACGTTCAGTTGCCTCCTCACGATGGTGTTGAGGAACAGTGTGTGTGCGAGAAGTGCAAACCGTATTCCAAAACGGAAAACTATGTGTACTTTATAAACGAGATAGCAAAAAGGGTGACAAAGGTTTATAAAGATGTGAAAATCGTTATCCTTATTTATACCGATATTGCAAAATGTCCCGAAAATTTAGTTCTTGACAAATCTGTTATAATTCAGGAATCTACCTGGGTTAACGGACTTCGTACGGTGGGTAAGCCCGACGGAACTTGTCTTATTAATACTTTTTACGAGGACAATCTTTTAGAGTGGCAAAAAACAGGTGCAGATGTTTTGTACTATGAATATTATATGGGCGTGTATCAGGAGCGTCAGCGATATATCCCTATGGCTGATGAAATTCAGGCAATATGGAAACGGTATATTGAAAAAGGCATACTTGGTGCATCAACACAGATTGAGTCGTTCCATCTGTGGAACCATATTTTCAATTTCTACACCTTCGGCAGAACGGCTTACAATACCGATTTGTCGATGGAAGACAATCTTGATATGTTTGTAAGAATTTTCGGTAACGGCGGAAAGTATATAAAAGATGCGGTAATAAAGGCGGAACAGTGTCTTGACGGTCAGGTTCAACTTAAAAACTGCGGACTGTATCTTATGGATAATATTGATAAGGAATATATGTATAACTGCTACGAAAAAGCCCTTGAATCAGCAGAAACTTCACTATTCAGAAACAATGTGCGGCTTATGAGAATGGCGTTTCGTTATGCCGATATTGAAACAAGGCAGGAAAATGCAAGTTCAATGGCATATCAATCCGTAAGAACTTATGAAAATATAGACCCTGAACTTTTATATATGACAAGGTTTGACAGTTATTGGAACAACAATCCCGGATACGGAATTATGATTCCCGTAACGGGAGAAGCAGAGGAATATATACCTGATAAATGGTATCAGTTCGAATAAAAAAGATTGCGACAAAGTCGCAATCTTTTTTTTATAATTCCGTTGGATTTATATATTTACCGCATTTTACGCCATAAACCGACTTTGGCGTCTGCCCGTCTGTTACCCATTTTATTACAGCGTTAAGCAAAGTTCCGCCG
>JAFQVC010000086.1 GCA_017408205.1 Clostridia bacterium
ACTTAAGGTTTCAGCGTTTATATGCCCCGACGGAGTACCTTTTAACACCACTTTGTATAAATCTTTTTCATTGGTGCTTTCAAAAACCTTGTCCGCAACTTCTATGTAATTGGAAAGACCGTCGCAGTCAACAGAAAGTTCAACAAATTTTCTTTCGGCTACAGGAACAAATTCCGCTTCAACGGTGTTTTCATATATGTCTGCAATAATTACGCCCTTTTCTCCCAGTTCGTCAAAACCTCTGCCCATAGGAACACCGCTGTAGCAGCAGTATGTCTTCCCTTTTTTGTCCAATCCGTCAAAACTGTGAATGTGACCTAAAGCAAGATAGTTAAGCCCTGATTTTTCAATGTCACTTGTTAAAAAGGGATTGTCCGTGTTGCCGTTTAAAGTTCCGTGACAAAGCATTATGTTAATTTTACCGCTGTCCTTTATTGCTAAATCCTTAAGGGGTGAAACATCTTTTTCAAAGTTAAAATTTGCACCGTAAATGTCCGCATCCTTTAAAGATACAAAGTCCAAATCAGTACCGAATAAGTGCACATTTTCGGGGAACGTATAGTTAAAACCGAAATCGTGATTGCCTAAAATGGCAAACACGGGAATATGGCTTATTTTATTAAATGCCTCGCACATAAATTTGTATGACGCCTCCGACATTGTGCCGTTGTCTGTAATGTCACCTGAAACAAGTATTGCATCAACATTTTTCTCTTTTGCAATCCCCACTATTCTGCCAAACGTTTCTAATAGTTCGTGTTTTAACAGTTCCGCTTTTTGCGAAACAGAAAAAAATGTTGTGTCTATGTGCAAATCTGCAGTATGAAGTATTCGTATATGTTTCATAATTTCACCGCCTAATTCTATGTAAATTATCAGACAAAGAATATTAAAACAACAGAACTGTCTCTTTTGTCTTATATCTTTTAATAAAAATGAGATTCATAATAATAGAAGTTATCCCTTATTTTTTCTGTATAGTAATAATCATACTTATCAAAGCAGTACCCATTATCCTTTGGAACTAAATCATCTTCATCAAATAACACATAATCCAAAAACGATACTTTGGGTAAATTGTCCTCTGTATAATAAAAACCATAATCAGCCCCAGATACAGAAATCCCTTCTCCTCCACAGTAAAACTCAACTACACCATCATTGTCTAGAACTTTTTCTATCCCTTTGATATCCTCAGTTTTTGTAAATTCTCCTTTTTGTATATCACTCATAATTATATCATAGTTCTTGTTAACCACATCAAATATTTCTTCTTTAGATAGATAGTTATCCTTAAAGATGTATCTGATTCCTGATATTAATAGTATACATACAACTGTAAACGCAGCCAAAGCAATCGCGCAACCGCCAACCATTTTCTTTGTCATAATACCACCCTTTCAGTATTTTTCGACTCGTATCAAGCCAGGATTAAAAAACTTTTATCTTTCGTGAAGTTTTGAACTTCATTCAAAGTGAAGTTAAGTTTGCCACTCTGCCGCAAGGCAGAACTTCACTTACAAAGTAAACTTCACTATCGAAGATAACTTCACTTGCCGACAGGCAAACTTAGTTGCGTAGCACTACGCATATTATACAATATTTTTTGTCTTATTACCATTGTTTTTTACAAATTTGTG
>JAFQVC010000087.1 GCA_017408205.1 Clostridia bacterium
AGTAATTTTTTCCTGACGCCAGTGGGTGTCGGTATTGTAAAAATCGTCAATATCCAAAAGGGAAGTCACATCAATATACTTCATATAATTAACCTTTTGCTTCATCTCGTCAATAAACGCCTCATAATCAAGCGAGGGATAACCGTTTTTCTCAGCCAGAAGGAAATTCTTGTCGGGAATTACGGAGAAATAAACATTATCCGTTTTTCCTTTGATATAGGTTTCATAAAGATACAAAAATTTTTCTGCCGCGTGGTCCATCATAGCAGGATTTTTTTCGCCGTCTATTTTGGAAATGTGACCATCTGCCGTAAACAAGCCGTTATTATCCTTTTTCATAAATACTTTAGTAACAAAGTTTGCTTTAATACTGCGGAAAAAGTCACGGAACGGAAAGCGCTCTGTTGCATAGGTTTCAAAGTCAGACATAAAAGAGCCGTCCGCAATTGTGTTTGCGGAAACTTTGGGAAACGATGCAAGTTCACGTCTTTCGCTTTGGGAAAATTGGGGTGACGGATTAAAAATGCAAAGAACGGATATTCCAAACACCAGAACAGCAAATATAATTGTTGTTATAATATTCTTTTTCATTTTCACCCCTCCTTAAAATCTGAAATACAAAAACGGATTAAATGCACCGTCTGCCAAAAATGCTGTAGCAAGAAGTAATAAAATAACCTGTACCGGAATTTTTACAACCACCCACACTTTTTCTGTTTTTGGTGTTATTACCCTCTTCCAAAGGGGAGTTGATGCAATAATACCCACAGCCAATACAAGCCAGTAGTTTTTAAGTGTATATATAAAAGTCTGTGAAACAAGGGGCAGGGCATTTGCACCAAACATTCCGCCCACAAAGGTAACTGCCTCTTTCATTGACCCTGCGCCGAAAATCGCAAAACTGATTGCAGTTAAAAACAAAACGTAGATGTGCCCGAAAACTCTTGACTTTTCAACATAACTTCTGTAAAAGAACTTCTCCAAAGTAAGGAAAACACCAAAAAACAGTCCCCACACTATGAAGTTCCATTCTGCACCGTGCCAGAAGCCCGTCAAAAACCATACGGTAAAAATATTAAAAAGCATTCTGCCTTTATTTACACGATTTCCGCCCATGGGAATATAAACGTAGTCACGAAACCACGTTCCAAGAGAAATATGCCATCTTCTCCAGAACTCCGTTATGCTTTTTGAAATAAAAGGATAATTAAAGTTTTCCAAAAATTCAAAGCCGAATATTTTTCCAAGACCTATTGCCATATCGCTGTATCCCGAAAAATCAAAATACACCTGCAGCATATATGCAACAACATAAAGCCAGTAAAAAAGTACCGACTTATCTGTTGTGCCCTGAAAGAAGGCACAAAGTTCTCCCAAAGTGTTTGCGAGAAGCACTTTTTTTGAAAGTCCCGTTACAAATCTGCTTATACCTACAGATATTTTTTCAAAACTGTGGGTACGACAAACAAGTTCCCTTTCAATGTCAATATACCGAACTATAGGTCCTGCAATAAGTTGAGGGAAAAGTGCCACATAAGTTGCAAGAGTGATAAAGTTTTTTTGTGCTTTCACGTTTCCGCGATACACGTCTATTGTATAACTTAAAATCTGGAAAGTGTAAAAACTTATACCGATAGGAAGGGCAATATTTAATAGCCCCACAGACAACCCTGTTGCCCTGTTAAAATTTTCAATAAAGAAATCGGCATATTTAAAATACCCCAGCGCCCCAAGAGAAAGAACTGCGGACACCGTCATATACACTTTAGCCAAAGGTCTGCCCCGATGCTTTTCAATTAAAATACCTAAAATGTAATTTGCCAGCACCGTTCCAAGCATTAAAAATACGTACCTTGGCTCACCCCAGGCATAAAACACGATACTTGACAACAAAAGTACCGGATTTTTAAGTTTTTTTGGAGCCGCAAGGTAAAAGAGTATTACCAAAGGCAAAAAGTAATACAAAAAGGGAATGCTTGAAAATACCATATTTTCACCTCGTAAAAAAAGGGCTTGCGTTATATGCACAAGCCCTTAATTATTATTCCTCTGTTTCAAATGTTGAACAGCACATTAAGAAAAACACTTTGTTTCCCGAAACGCCTGTTACCATTTCGTCTGCTTCTGTGCAAATGTTCCATCTTAAATTCGCATTGGCTTTTAAACCGTCAACAAAGGCATTTTTATCTGCACCGTCTTCAAGTTCAAATACATAGCCCACAAATGGTATTGTACCCATAACCGGTCCAAACATTGCACCGTTTTTAAAACCGTGTACTTCGTAGTTGTCAAAACCGCTTAAAAATCCTGGTTCTACTGCCATTGCATCACCTGGGAACTGAATAATTTCATTTGATACTATTGCTTTTGCAACAGTCATTACGTCACCGCTTGATGCCTTTGCATAGAAATCTGCAAGTAGTTTCTGTCCTACTGTTTTTGGCTCTTCTACGGGCTTCTCAACAGGTTTTTCTGCAGGTTTTTCCGCTGGTTTCTGAACAGGATTTTCAACCGGCTTCTCAACAGGTTTCTCTGCAGGTTTTTCTTCTTCTTCTACTTCTGCTTCCACATCTTCGATTGGGTCATCTGTAACATCAACAATCTCATCTTCAACAATTTCGTCCTCGTTTGTCACAGGTTTTTCGCCGCAGCCCCAAAGTGCAAACAATGAGCACACAACAAGAACTCCTGCAATAAGTGTCATAAATTTTTTGTTCATAAGTAATTTCCTCCAATATATTTTTTATTTATAATTTTTAGACGATAATTAGGGGAAAAAAGTTCCCTTACAGGTATCTTTTTTTGAAAACACCTTCATCAAGTTCATATACACAGTCAAAACCAATATCTTTAAGCAAGGTTTCGGTTTCTTTAAAATAAAAATTAAGATTTTTTACATTATGGCAGTCCGAAGAAAGAACAAGTCCGTTCCCCTCTTGTTTTAAAACATACAGAAGGTTTTCGTAAGGGTACGGTGTTTTTCTGTAACCCCTTGAAATTGCACCTGTGTTTACTTCAAACAGACAACCGCTTTGTGCCGCCTGTTTTATATAATCCTCCGACAATTTCAAATACTTCGGATTATTTAAAAACCGCATTTCGTCCATTTCGTCAAACTTTGTTATCAAGTCAAAATGCCCTATTATATCAGGTTTTCTTTTTAAAATATAACTTACAAACCCGTTATAATAAGTTTCCGCAAGTTTTATAATGTCATAATCAAAAACTTCCAGACACTTCTTAAAACAGTCATAATTTGAATCAATTGGATAATGTTTGCCGCCAATGTAAAAATAGTGAGAACTGCCTATAATGAAGTCAAAATCCTCTCTGTTTACAAAAGAAACTGCCTCTTCCTCCACGCCGCAGTAAACCTGTATTTTGCCCTTATATTTTTCCTTAAGACGTGATATTTCTTTAATATACCCTTCCGTATCCTGCATACAATACACAGAGCCGGGGTTGTAACCGTGACCAGAAAAACCGATAGACGAAAAACCGATGTCAATGGCAGACAAAACTATTTCTTCAAGGGTGTTTTCTCCGTCGCAAAAGCGGGAGTGTGTATGATAATTACCGGACATCTTAATCCTCCTCTACGTTTCTTTTAATTAAGCCGATTACAAAGTCAATACCTGATGTTTTAATAATAAGTCCGATAAAGGAACTTAAAAGAACTGTGACTCCTGACAAAAAGCCACCCACAAGCACAATTAAAATATCTGTTACCAGAAGTGCTTTCCCTATATCCATTTTTGAATACTTTTTTACAATAAGTGCTATTATATCGGTTCCTCCCGAACTTGAACGGACGTAAAACATAATTGCACTTGCAAATGCAATAATCACGGCACCTGTAATTGCAGACAAATAAATATTTGATATAATTACTCCATCACCAAATATTTTTTCAAAAACGCCTACAAAAACTGTGGTTAATGTAGAGCCGACAAAAGTTTTAACTGCCATTTCCCTGCCTAATACAACAAATGCCGCTATTAAAAGCGCAAAGTTAATTACAACAAGAATCGTACCCGGTGACATAGCCGATAAAAACTCGTTTAAAATTACTGAAATTCCGCTTGTTCCACCAAGTAAAAGGGAATGGGGAAATATAAAAGCAACAGTAGAAACTGCATATAAAATACTTCCGATTACGATACACAGATAATTAATAATTTCTTTTTTCATAATAGGCTTCCTTTAATAAAATTCAACACCCCTTAAGTATAACTTAAATTTCCGCTTTTTTCAATAGAAATTTCTTGTTATATGAAAAACTTTATGATATACTGAATAAAGAGGTGTTAAATATGTACATAGATATGTTTGGCAAAACACGAATGAAAATAAATCTGCATCTTCACACCACCGTAACAGACGGACAAAAATCCCCTGAAGAAGCAGCAGAAATATATAAAAACGAGGGCTACGATGCTATCGCAATTACCGACCACTGGAAAGTAAGCGAAGCGGGAAACATAAACGGTCTTAGAATTTTGTCGGGAGTTGAATATAACATTAACAAAAGCGACAGTTCCGTTGGCGTTTATCATATCCTGGGAATAGGCGTAAAACGTCAGCCCCATGTTCCCGATTACCCTCAGGCACAACCAGTTATTGATGAAATCGGAAGATGCGGAGGCATAGCAATTCTTGCGCACCCCGCCTGGTCACTTAATACCCCTGAACAAATGAAGAAACTGCGCAATTTAAGTGCCGTTGAAATATATAATTCCGTGTCGGACGCACACCAGTCCTCAAGACCTTATGCAGGGCACTTTGTTGACACCTGCGCAAATCAGGGAATAATACTTCCTTTAGTTGCGGCAGACGATACCCACTACTACGACGAGGGCGACTGCACCAAATCTTTTATTATGCTGGAATGTAAAAAGGACGCCACAGACGACGAAATATTATCCGCAATAAAGCAAGGCAAATTTTATTCGTCACAAGGTCCTGAGATACATATAATGCGGGACAGAGAGGACATTGTAATAAACTGCTCTCCCGCAGACAGAATTTCACTTTTCTCCAATATGGTGTGGGGCGAAGACTACTGCATAAGAGGAAACGGCGTAACACAAATGCGCCACCGTATTGCTCCTCAGGAAAAATTTATAAGAGCAGAGGTTACTGATGAGCAGGGCAGAAAAGCTTGGTCTAATATTATTAAATTGTAAATCAAATTATATAAAGCGTTTAACGATGTTGAACGCTTTATTTTATACTGTTCATATATTCTTTTGTAGTTATACCCATACTTTTCTTAAAAAGTCTGTAACCATAAGACACATCAAATATTCCTGCGTTTTCACAGGCAACCTTAAAAGAAACTCCTCTGTGTTGCATCAGTTCACAAATTAAAGATACTTTTTCTTTATTTATGTATTGTCTTATACTTATACCCTGACGCTTTTTAAAGACCGAGTTTATATAATTGGGCGTCATATTAAGTTCCTTTGCAATATCCCCTATATCAAAATTATTGCTTATGTTATTTGCAACATATTTTTTTATCTTGTATTCAATAATTGATGACTGATTTTCCCCCTGTTTTTTCTGAAAATTCATACCAAGTCTTTGCAAAAGGGAAAGTGCAAGTAATACTGCTGAAAGTTCGTTCCGTTCTTTTGATACTGTCAGTTCCGAAACAACTAAAAACAAATCTTTTTTAAGACGCTCCGTTTCTTTAAAAGGTCTTGTCACAAAGGGCAATACAATTCCGTTCTTTTTACTTTTATAATTGTCCGTGTTTTCAGTATATAGAAATTCAAAATCACCCTCAAGGGAAACGCTGCAATG
>JAFQVC010000088.1 GCA_017408205.1 Clostridia bacterium
CGGTTTTATACTTTGCCTTCCCAGTTTCCCAGTGACCGACTTTCGTCGCCAAGTATAAAATCTTCGGTGCATACAGCGGCAGGTCCGTTCAGGATTCACACCTGATTCTCTTTTCACCCAATATGGCTAGAAGCCGACTCTCATCGCCTTACGCCATAAAAGACACATTTTGTGAATATAAAAAGTGTATCATATCAAAGTAGTAAAGTCAATAAATAATAATTTAAAATTTTTTCAAAAAACTATTGCATTTATTGATTTTTTGTGGTAAAATATTATTCGCTGATTAGATTAGTTAATAATTTTTTACTTAATATATGAGGAGGTGCCGAAAATGGCAAAATGCGAAATTTGTAATAAAAGTGTTTCTTTCGGTATTAAAGTGAGTCACTCACACAGAAGAAGCAACAAAATGTGGAAACCAAACATCAGAAGAGTAAGAGCAATTGTAAACGGTGAACATAAGAGAGTTTATGTTTGCACACGTTGCTTACGTTCAGGCAAAGTTGAACGTGGTTACGGCAATACATTTGTTGAACAGGCTGAATAATTAAAAACACAAAAAAGACCCGAAATTCGGGTCTTTTCTTTTATTCGAATTTGTTAATCAAATCATTCTTAACATCCCATAGTTTCTGTGATAAATCCACATAGTAACCGTGAGGATTTTCAAATCTTTTTACTTCCTCCCATAAAGTATCCACTTGCTCTGCACAGTATTTTTTAATGTCCTTTATGTCAGGATTGTCGTACACTCTTTTACCTTTTACGTAAATCTCTTTTAAAAGTTTCTTTGCAGTAAAATTCTTTAACTCCTTCTTCTTCCATGTGTGCTCAGGATGGAAAATTGTGTACGGCTTATTGTCGTCAATTACCTCGTCATGCAAAGTAATTACGTCTGCAATGGCTTTGTTTTCAGGAGTAAATAATCTGTACAGATTTTTAAAACCGGGCAAAGTAATTTTTGCTACATTTTCGCTTATTTTAATTTTGGGTACGATTTCTCCACCTGACTCTACTGCGGTAAGTTTATAAACACCGCCGAAATCAGGCTCAGAACGTGACGTAATAAGTCTTTCACCTACACCGAAACTGTCAATACAAGCCCCTTGCGCCAATGTGTCTCTTATAATATATTCGTCTAAAGAATTAGATACAACTATTTTTGTCTTTGTAAGTCCTGCATCGTCTAATTCTTTTCTTATTTTTTTAGTTAAATATGCAATGTCACCACTGTCAATTCTTACGCCTTTTAAATAACTGCCACTTGGCTCTAAAACTTCCTTGTGAACTTTAATGGCATTAGGAAGACCTGATTTTAATACGTTGTAAGTATCAATTAGCAAAGTACAGTCATCGGGATAAATTGAAGCATAGGCACAAAAGGCGGAATACTCGTCGGGGAAAAGTTGCACCCAACTGTGAGCCATAGTACCAAGTGCAGGAATACCAAAATTCTGTTCGCATATTGTACAGGCAGTACCTGAACAACCGCCGATATATGCTGCACGGGCACCGTAAACTGCACCGTCATAACCTTGTGCACGGCGTGAACCAAATTCCATAACCGCTCTGCCATTTGCGGCTCTTACAATCCTTTGCGCTTTAGTTGCAATAAGGGACTGATGATTAATTGATAACAGTATCATTGTTTCAATAAACTGTGCCTGAATAACGGGACCGCGTACTACAACCAATGGCTCGCCGGGGAAAACGGGTGTACCTTCGGGAACTGCCCATACGTCACACTTAAATTCAAAATCTCTTAAATACTGCAAAAATCCTTCGTCAAACATATTTTTGCTTCTTAAAAATTCAATATCGTCATCGTCGAAATGCAGACTGTCAAGGTATTCAGTTAATTGCTCAAGTCCTGCCATAATGGCAAAACCGCCGCCGTCAGGAACTTTTCTGAAAAACATTTCAAAATATGCAGTTTTTTCACCTATTCCCTGCTGGAAATATCCGTTAGACATTGTAAGTTCATAAAAATCAGCCAACATAGTTAAATTTACTTTCATTCGTTTTCTGTCCTTTCATAATCGGCAATTGCATTGTATATTATTTCTGTGCAATATGCTCTGGTGGAGTTGCTTTTGGGCATAAAGGCGTTTCCTTTTATTATTTCTAACCCCTGTGCTATTGATACACATCCCACAAGGTCGCTTTCAATATATCCCGCATCAACAAAATTAACTCTGTATGTATCGGGCAGGTATGCAATTTCACCGTAGCCAAGAGCATTAACCACCTGTTCTATCGCCTGTTCGTGAGTTATGTATTCGTCCCCGTAAACAGTTGCAACTTTACCAAATGCAAGATATATCATCTGTGCAAATTCCGTTTTTGTAACATACTTTTCAGGTTGGAACTGCTCTTCAATAAAAGGAGTTATACCTGCCAACAGTAATGTTTCTATCTGTTTTCTGGAACTGTTTCTGTCGATGTCCTTGTACTTTTTCTCTTTTGCCACTCTGTATGGTTGTCCGTAATCTGTGCATAACTGACCTGTTGTTGCGTCAATATTTACGGGATATGTGGGTTCAAATCCGTAAACTGCACGGAATTCTACCCTTTCGTTTTCAAAAAGCGGAATGTACTGTAAGGTAAAATTACAGTTTAAAAGCATATTATCAAATGCCTGCTCCGGGGTTAAAACCACCTCACCCGCAGCAGATACACAGTCACCAAAACTTATTACCTTTCCCGTATATGCGTTTATGTATTTGCCCTTGTCTATTGAATACATAAGACCATTGGAACTTTCATTAAGAAATACACCGATATTCTGGAAATACAGTTCGCTTGCCTTTGATTTTGAAATTGTTCTGTATGACGGTGAAATTCTTTCGCAATCCGTCCAGTTGGCATTATACTCTATTGGCTCTTTGGTATAAGCATCAACAGATACTGTTACATAGTCGCTGTAGCAGGGAATATTGTTCTCGTATCTGTAAAATAAAACGTCATAGTTTTCATTGTTTCTTGCAATAAAATTACTTTGTTTTACTATTACAAGTTTGTCGTAAAATTCAGGGGCAAGTTTTTTTACAAAATCTGTTGCGATATTTACTGCAGTATTATAATCAATAGAAGACAATTTGTTGTTACCCATATATTTTCCGTACTCGTATTTTGAGTATGATTTTATTCTCATCTGACTGTCTGCAACAACAGTTAAAACGCCTCCGTCCGCGTCGTCTCCCGACCAGGACAGAATGTAGTTTACATCGTCAGCAATATCGTGCCAGCTTGTAAAAACAGTGTAGTTATCAGGAACATTTATTTTATTTTCAATACCGGAAAAATCAAAAGTGTCAGCGCAAACGCAAATATTCACCATTAACAACGCGATTAAAAGAACTATTAACTTTTTCATAACTACACCTCCCCTTTCTCGTTGCGAAAGACAATCTGCTTAAACCAAATCTTCGGCAAAAATAAATTCAAAGCCGTTTTTATTCATAATTTCGCATGCCTTAAGAAGTTTTTCTCCGTGGTCTTTCTGATAACCGTAATAATCAGGATAAAAATACTGTTCGTGACCGCCAAAAGTTGCAAAATCACATTGCAGCATTTTTTGATATTCCTCTTCCATATCCTTAAGTGTGCTTAAATTAACAACAACACCGTGAGTTAAAAGTTGTTTAAAATATACACCTGTTTCCTTATCATATACCGCTTTAAAGTTAAGATTAGTTTCTTCAAGTTGTTTTGCAGTAAGATGGTTGTACCCGCAAATAGAGTTTGATATGGCACTGTTAAGACTGATTCTTGTGAAAATTTTCGTTTCAGGTTGTCTGTTTTGTAAAAGGCGTTCTGCGTGACCGTAAGGAAGAGACGATGCATCACCGTCATATTCTTTCACATCACCGCCTGTGCAGTTAATAATCCGGATACCCTTGTCTGCCAACGCCTTGCATCCCGCCTTGCTGATGGGACGCCAATGTGAACACACCGTAGCCGAAAAACATTCTTCCCCTGCAAAACGTACTACTTCTCTTTTGATTTTGTCAAAATCCTTTACAACATCGTCATAAGTTGCATTTACAAGGGGGTAATCGGGAAACTCCTGCTTTGCATGAAAACCAAACTTAAGCCAATGGGAGTTTGCCTTAAATTCTTCTCTATAACAATCCGTCATATCCGAAAGTGTAAATTCGTCTGTACCATAAAAATAATCCGTGCGGTAAAAAACATTCATCTGGACTTTCATACCATATTTTTCGTGTGCTTCCTTAAATGTTTTTAAATAAAAATGGTCAAATATTGATTTAGGTTTCTGCCTTGTCAAATCACGAAATAACCATATTACATCATCAAAATAAAAGAACGTTTTATTCATATGCTTTCTCCTTATTAAATACCAATTGGTTTGTCGGTGTACATTTCTTCCCGATATTCAAGGGATTCATTTATACCGAGTTCAGGCACAACAAAGGAAAGTACCTGATTGGTAAACGCCTCCGTTCCTGCAGGTGTATAGTAATGAACTGCATCGGAATGAACTTCTTCGGGAAGCGTTACGGAAAGGGCATATAAATCATTAACCTTAAAACCATATTTTCCCACAATCTTCACAGCAGTTTCGTTGTATTTTTCAATTTCTTCGTTGTAACGCTTAAAATCTTTGCTCATTTTTTCAGAAAGAACTTTTGTTGAAGTTGCAAATATTACACGGGCATTCGGACATATTTTTTTGATTCTTAAGCAAATTCGCTCTATGTAATAAGCATACACATCTATGGGAGTTTGCGGTTCCTCTTCAAATAATCTTAAGCAATCCCAAAGTCCCGCATTCCAATGTATAACATCAATATCCTCGCCTTTTATGTCATTTAAGTATTCATGAAAATGTCTTAAAACATACGAAGCAAAACGACAATTCTCATCAGGGAATATTACGTTTGCTTTTCCCTCTAAAGTCTTTTTAACAGATTTGTCGTATCCCATACGGATAGAATCTCCGATAAGCAATAAATTTTTCATTTGTCCCAATTCCTCCATATCTCGTCACAATAACTTCACTTGCTTGTCAGGGCAAACTTAGTTGATTTTATTCTATAAAATCATTATACCACTAATGAAAACTTAATTCAATAACAAGAATATTACAAATGTTTTCCTTATTTACTATTGACGAAACACCCCCAAATGTTATATAATATATTGAATATTTTTGTTTACGGAAGGATGTAAAGTAATGAGAAATCTGGAAACCAAATACAATCCAAAAGATGTTGAAGATAGAATTTACAAATCGTGGGTTGATGGTAAATATTTTCACGCAGAGCCTAACCCCGATAAGAAGCCATTTACTATCGTTATTCCTCCCCCAAATGTAACAGGACAGTTGCACATGGGACATGCCTTTGACGAAACACTGCAGGATATACTTATCCGTTACAAGAGAATGCAGGGTTTTGAAGCATTGTGGGTTCCCGGAACAGACCACGCAGGTATTGCAACACAAATTAAGGTTGAAGCAGAACTTCGCGAAAAAGAGGGTCTTACACGTTATGACCTTGGTCGTGAAAAGTTTTTAGAAAGAGTCTGGGACTGGAAGGAAAAATACGGAAACAGAATCATAAGTCAACTTAAAAAAATCGGTTGCTCATGTGACTGGGACAGAGAAAGATTCACTATGGACGAAGGATGCTCAAAAGCAGTCCGTGAAGTTTTTGTAAACCTTTATAACAAAGGTCTTATTTACAGAGGTCCGCGTATCATTAACTGGTGTCCCAACTGTATAACTGCTCTTTCAAACGAAGAGGTTGAACATGCGGAACAGGCAGGACATTTCTGGCACATCAAATATCAGATAAAGGATACTGACGAATATGTTGTTATTGCAACAACACGTCCCGAAACTCTCTTTGGTGATACTGCTGTTGCAGTTAACCCCGAAGACGAAAGATATAAAAATATTGTGGGCAAAATGCTTCTTTTGCCTCTTACAGACAGAGAAATTCCCGTTATCACCGACGAGTATGTTGACAAGGAATTCGGTACAGGTTGCGTAAAAATTACACCTGCCCATGACCCCAACGACTTTGAAGTAGGTAAACGTCACGACCTTGAAATCATAAAGGTTATGAACGATGATGCAACAATGAACTCCTATGCAGGTAAATACGAGGGTATGGACCGCTACGAATGCCGTAAGGCAATGATTAAAGACCTTGAAGAAATGGGACTTTTAGTAAAGACAGAAGAACATTCACACAATGTTGGTCAGTGCTATCGTTGCGGAACAACAATCGAACCAATTGTTTCAGACCAATGGTTTGTACAGATGAAGCCCCTAGCAGAAGCGGCAATCGAAGCAGTAAACAGCAAGGAAACAGAATTTGTTCCCGAGCGTTTCTCAAAAACATATATGAACTGGATGGAAAACGTATATGACTGGTGTATTTCACGTCAGTTGTGGTGGGGACACAGAATTCCTGCTTTCTACTGTGATGACTGCGGTGAAATGACAGTTTCAAAAGAGGACATCACAGTATGTCCCAAGTGCGGAAAGCCCGTCAGACAGGAAGAAGACGTTCTTGACACATGGTTCTCATCTGCACTTTGGCCATTCTCAACTCTCGGCTGGCCCGAAGAGACCGAAGACTACAAATACTTCTATCCAACAAGTACACTTGTTACAGGTTATGACATTATCTTCTTCTGGGTATCAAGAATGATATTCTCAGCATGCGAGCATACAGGAAAAGCACCCTTTAAGCACGTGTTTATTCACGGTCTTGTACGTGACGGCAACGGTGAAAAGATGTCAAAATCAAAAGGTAACGGCATTGACCCATTACAGATTATTGATATGTTCGGTGCAGATGCATTAAGATTTACTCTTGTTACAGGTGTTGCACCGGGTAACGATATGAGATTCCCCGTAACATACGACCCGCCTGTTGAGAAAGGCAAAAACCCCAATCCCGAGGTTAACAAGATTGTGGGTGCACCGGGTGTTGAAGCAAGTCGTAACTTTGCAAACAAAATATGGAATGCTTCACGCTTTGTTCTTATGAATTTAGATGACAGTGCATCTGACGTTTTGCCGAAGAACTTAATGGCAGAAGATAAATGGATACTAAGCAAATTCAACGATTTAGTTAAAAAGATAACTGACAACCTTGATAAATTTGAACTTGGTGTTGCAGTGCAAAACCTTTACGACTTTATCTGGGATGAATTCTGTGACTGGTATATAGAACTTGTAAAACCAAGAATGGGAACAGAAAACAATCCTCAGAACGTACTTGTATATGTGCTTTCAAATGTGCTTAAACTGTTACACCCCTTTATGCCGTTTATCACAGAAGAAATATACAGTTACTTGCCTGTAACAGATAAAAAAGCCCTTATTATTACTCCATGGTGCGAGTACAAAGAAGAACTTAACTTCAAGCAGGACGTAGAAAATATCGAAATGATTAAATCTGCTATAAAGGCTATAAGAAACATAAGAAGCGAAATGAATGTTCCGCCGTCAAAAAAAGCAAAACTAATCATTGTTACACAAAAAGCCGATGTATTCAAGAATGGTGAAGCATTTTTCAAAAAACTTGCGTGGGCTGATAGCGTAGAAGTTA
The DNA here is from genome assembly GCA_017408205.1 of Clostridia bacterium. Lineage (GTDB taxonomy): Bacteria > Bacillota > Clostridia > Monoglobales > Firm-18 > RGIG1864. The sequence goes on from JAFQVC010000088.1 coordinate 7,596, forward strand.
CATCTTCAAAAGACGGTATTGAAGAAAACTGCATTTCACTTGTAACTGACGGTGCTGAAATATTTATGCCTCAGGGCGACCTTATAGATAAAGAAAAAGAAATCGCACGACTTACTCAGGAAAAAGTAAAACTTGAAGGTGAGATATTAAGAGTTGAAAAGAAACTTTCAAACGAGGGCTTTGTAGCAAAAGCGCCTAAAGCCGTAATTGATGCAGAAAGAGAAAAAGGCGAAAAGTATAAAGAAATGCTTGACAAAGTTTTGGAAGGACTTAAAAACTTACAATGAACGTAAATGACGCAATAAACTTTATTCACTCACTTGAAAGGTTTGGTACAAAGTTGGGCCTTGAAACTACTGCCGAACTACTGTCACGAATAGGCAACCCTCACAAAAAACTTAAATTTATCCACGTGGCAGGAACAAACTGCAAGGGCTCTACTTCTTCCTACATTGCAAATATCCTGATGGCTAAAGGATATAAAACGGGAATGTATATTTCCCCTTTCGTCAATAAATTCAACGAAAGAATTCAGATTAACGGTCAATTTATTTCCGACGAAGAACTTTCAGAGTATGTTGAAATTATAAAAAATGTAATTGACGACACTTGTAACCCTACAGAATTTGAAGTGGTAACTGCAATAGGTATGCTTCATTTTGTGAAGCACAATTGCGACTATGTTGTGCTGGAAGTTGGCTTAGGGGGACGCTTTGACGCTACAAACGTTATCCCTGTTCCCGAAGTTGCAGTAATTACAAGTATAAGCATAGACCATACCGATTTACTTGGTGACACCGTTTCAAAAATTGCTTTCGAAAAAGCGGGTATTATAAAGGAAAAGGGAACAGTAGTTACTTATGCGGACAACCCGCGTGATGCCGACTTGGTTTTTGAGCAAACGGCAAAAAACAAAAACTGCAGATTAATAAAAGGCGAAAAAGCAAAAATCAATGTGGTATCAAAAAGCATTGAGCAAACAACATTCGACTACAAAGGCGAAAGGTATGCAATTTCAATGCTTGGAAGCCATCAGATTTATAACGCCGTAACTGCTATCGAAACTGCAAATGTCCTTGGAATTGAAAAGCAATACATCAAAGAGGGACTTTTAAACACCTCTTTTGGCGGACGACTGGAAGTGATTTCAAAAGAGCCGTTGGTGCTTATTGACGGAGCACATAACTATTCGGGAGTACTTGCATTAAAAGATGCGCTTACACAGTATTTTGGCGGTCAAAAAATCACATTGGTTATGGGTATGCTAAAAGACAAAGAATATGAAAAATGTATTAAAACTTTAGCGCCGTTGGCAAGTCATTTTATTGCAACAGAGCCGCAAAATCCACGTAAACTACCTGCAAAGGAACTTTGTGAAATTGCAGGTAAATACACAGATAATACCGAGTATTACGAAGACAAAAACGCAGCAATCAAAAAAGC
>JAFQVC010000089.1 GCA_017408205.1 Clostridia bacterium
CCTTTTAAAGATATTGCAGGTGTTGCAGTTGCTTTTAAACTGGTTTGTGCATTAAATGAAAGTGTAGAAGATATTATTGAAAATTATATAGAACTTGTGTGTATCGGCACAGTTTCCGATGTTATGCCTTTAATTGATGAAAACAGAATTTTTGTAACAATAGGGCTTGAGCATCTTAACAGGTCTAACTTTGTTGGAATTAATTCTTTAATTGAAGCGGTTGGACTTAAAGGCAAAAACATAACAGCCGGCTCTATCGGCTTTACTTTAGGACCAAGAATCAATGCATGCGGACGACTTGGGAATGCCTCTCAATGTGTAACATTGTTTACAACTGATGACCAGCAGGAAGCAGATGTTATTTCTCAGAATCTTAACAGTATAAATACTCAGCGTCAGGAAATTGAGCAAAGCATCTTAACTGAAGCGATTTCAATTATTGAAAAAAACAATCTTTATAATAACAGTGTTATAGTTGTAGGCAAAGAGGGTTGGCATCACGGAGTAATAGGTATAGTTGCATCAAAAATTGCCGAGAAATACTACAAACCGACAATACTATTATGCATTGACGGTGAGTATGCCAAGGGCTCAGGAAGAAGTATTGAAAACTTTGATTTGTTCAGTGCATTAAATTCCGTTTCAGATAATTTGGAAAAATTCGGCGGACATTGTCTTGCGGCAGGCGTAACAGTTAAAACAAGTAATATTGACAAGTTTTCAAATGACATTAATCTGTATGCTTTGTCTGTGATGGAACAAATAGATTTTGTACCAAAACTTTATGTTGACTGTAACATTTGTTCCCATGATTTAACAGAAGATAATATTAATAATCTTGCGGTTTTAGAGCCATACGGAAGCGGAAACACACAACCTGTATTTTCACTTATGAAGTGCCAGATATATAAAATTGCAACATTAGGTGAAAATAAACATATAAGAATGTTGTTAATACTTGACAATATGATTTTTTCTGCTGTTGGTTTTGGTATGGGCAGACTTATTAACAATTATAAACAAGGTGATGTAGTTGACGTTGCCGGTCACCTTGAAATCAATGTTTATAATAACAAAAACAACATCCAGATTCGGTTAAAAGATATAAGATTATCTACAAAATAGGAGTATATTTATGCTATCACCCGACCAGTCATTTGAATTACTTAAAGAACGAATAATTAAATATAATCCCCAGGCAGATTTAAGTATCGTTGAAAAAGCGTATTCTTTGTCTGTTGTTGCTCATCAGGGGCAACAACGTATTTCGGGTGAGCCCTACGTTACTCACCCTCTTGCAGTTGCGAACATTTTAGCCGAAATGGAACTCGATTGCGGCTCTATTGCTGCAGGACTGTTACACGATACAGTTGAGGATACAATTTACAGTACCGAAGACATTGAAGAGTTGTTTGGTGAAGAAATTGCCCTTTTGGTTGACGGTGTTACCAAACTTGGTAAAATTCCTTACAGTACCAAAGAGGAACAGCAAATTGAAAGTTTCAGAAAAATGTTTCTCGCAATGGCAAAAGATATAAGGGTTATTCTTATTAAACTTGCCGACAGACTGCACAATATGAGAACGTTAAAGAGTATGTCTGAAGCCAAGCAACTTGAAAAATCAAGAGAGACAATGGAGGTGTATGCACCTCTTGCCCACCGCCTTGGTATGCAGAAAATCAAATGGGAACTTGAAGATTTGTCTTTAAGGTATTTAGACCCTATTGCTTATCACGAAATTTCTATGGGTATCGACCAGAAAAGAAAAGAACGTGAAGAATATATAGGGCAAATCCAGCAACTTCTTCAGCAACGCCTTGACGGACTTGATATTAAATGCAGTATTTCAGGAAGAGCAAAACATTTTTACAGTA
>JAFQVC010000090.1 GCA_017408205.1 Clostridia bacterium
AATTCATTAGTATTTATTATAAATTACAATTTACTCTGTTGCGCTTTTTGTAACATTATTGTTTGCACCAATTTCTTCCATATATATTATTTTGGGCTGTGCATTGTCCAAAATACAATCCTTTGTTACAACGACCTTTGAAATGTTGGGGTCTGACGGTATCTCGTACATAATTTCTGTCATTATTTCTTCAAGTATCGCACGAAGTCCACGTGCCCCCGTTTTTCTTTTTACCGCTTTTTCTGCTACCGCAACCAAAGCGTCCTGTTTAAAATCAAGGTCAACCTTATCGTAAGAAAACAGGGTTTTGTACTGCTTAACAATAGAATTCTTTGGTTTAACCAAAATATCCACAAGAGCCTTTTCGTCTAAGTTATCAAGACAAGCCACAACGGGAAGTCGTCCTATAAACTCAGGGATAAGTCCGAATTTAAGCAAGTCCCCCGGTGTCAGTTCAGTTAAAATCTCGCCGATTTGTTTTTCGGCTTTTGACTTAACCTCTGCACCGAAGCCCAATGTCTTTTTACCAACTCTGTTTTCTATTATTTTTTCCAGTCCGTCAAAAGCACCGCCGCATATAAATAAAATATTGGTGGTATCAAGTTGAATAAACTCCTGCTGAGGGTGTTTTCTTCCGCCCTGAGGTGGGACAGATGCAACAGTTCCTTCCAGTATTTTAAGAAGTGCCTGTTGAACACCTTCACCGCTTACGTCTCTTGTTATTGACGGGTTTTCTGTTTTCTTGGTGATTTTATCTATTTCGTCAACATATATAATACCGTGTTGTGCTGCCTCTACGTCACCGTCTGCTGCCTGAATAAGTTTTAAAAGAATGTTTTCAACATCTTCACCCACATATCCTGCCTCGGTAAGTGATGTAGCGTCCGCTATTGCGAAAGGCACGTTCAGTATTTTGGCTAAGGTCTGGGCAAGAAGTGTTTTACCGCTTCCTGTAGGCCCTATCATCAATATATTGCTCTTTTGTATTTCAACGTCGTTGTCTTTTATTGGCATTGTCACTCGTTTATAGTGGTTATAAACAGCAACAGCCAGTTGTTTTTTCGCATTGTCCTGTCCTATTACGTAGCCGTCTAAAATCTCTTTGATTTCTTTGGGTTTGGGAACTGTCATTCCTCTTCCGCCGTTATATATCCCTCTTTTGCTGTCGTTTAAAATATCGCCGCAAAGTTCAACGCACTCGTTGCAAATATACACGTCGGGACCCGCAATCAGTCTTTCAACCTGATTTTCACTTCGTCCGCAAAAGGAACATCTTAACTGTTTTGTATCGTCGTTTTTAGGCATTTATTATATCCTTTCAAAGTCTTTTATCAATAACTTTATCAATGATACCGTATTCCAAAGCTTCCTTAGCTGTTAAGAAATTATCTCTGTCGGTATCCTTTTCTATTGTTTCCAAGGGCTTGCCTGTGTTTTGTGCCAGTATCTCATTTAATGTCTGACGGATTTTAATAATTCTGTCAGCGTGAATTTTGATGTCTGACGCCTGACCCTGCATACCGCCTAATGGCTGGTGAATCATAATTTCACTGTGGGGCAGAGCATAACGTTTTCCTTTGGCACCGCTTGAAAGTAAAAACGCACCCATACTTGCTGCCATACCTATACATATTGTAGATACGTCGCATTTAATGTACTGCATTGTGTCATAAATAGCCATACCTGATGTTATTGAGCCGCCTGGACTGTTCATGTAAAGACTTATATCTTTATCGGGGTCCTCTGCTTCCAAAAACAGAAGTTGTGCTACTACTAAGCTTGCAGTTACGTCGTTTACCTCGTCGCTTAAAATGATAATTCTGTCCTTTAAAAGGCGTGAATAAATGTCGTAAGAACGTTCACCTCTGTTGGTCTGTTCTACTACTACAGGAACTAAACTCATATTTATCATTCCTTTCCTTTATGAGTTATTCTGTCTCTCCTTTATGAGTTATTCTGCATCCTTCTTTGTTGTCTTTTTAGTTGTAGTTGTCTTTTTGGCAGTTGTTGTTTTCTTTGCAGGTTCTTTGTCTGCAGTTTTCTTTTCGGGTTTTATAATTTTGCAGTTGTCAACAAGAACAGCAACTACCTTTTTGTTTGTCAGTTCTGCTTTAAGTTCGCTTGCAGGGATGTATTTTTTAACATCATCAACAGGCATTTTGTACATTTCTGCAATGTTTGCGATTTCATCTTCTATTTCTTTTTCAGTTACTTCTACTTTTTCT
>JAFQVC010000091.1 GCA_017408205.1 Clostridia bacterium
ACAAAGTTGCTTACGGAGGAAGAATACCAAAATGCAAAGAAACATATTATAGAGGGTTATAAAAATGAGCATTAAATTAGTTGGCTTTGATTTGGACGGCACTATGCTGTCGCATAACGGCAGTGTTACGCCTTATACATACGAAACCCTTTTAAAAGCTAAGGAAAAAGGGGTTTATTTAGTTCCTGTAACAGGCAGGGCAATGTGCGAAACAAAAGGCGTTCTTCCAAAACTTCCCGTAAGATATCTTGTTGCAGTAAACGGGGCGGTTATTTATGATTTGGAACAAAATAAAATAATACACAAAGTTCTTCCCAATCAGGAAAAACTTCTTGAAAAATTAGAAATCGCACTTACTCTTGATGCCTACATAGAAGTATATTGCGGTGAAATATACACTAGTCAGTATTACTATGACAATATGGAAAAACTGGGTATGCGACCTCACTTGGTTGATATAATAAAAAGCACTAGAACAGTAGTGCCCGACTTGTATGCCGAAATAGAAAAAAGAAAACAGGCAGAAAAAATAAATATATGGTTCAGGGATGACGAGCACAAAGACAAATATCAGCATTTGTTTAAAGACGAAGAATATTTTTCCCATACGAGTGCTTTTGTAGGTGCATTGGAAGTGGGAGTTAAAAATATGGACAAAGGTATGGGCATATCTATGATTGCCGACATACTTGGTGTAAGTAAAGAAGAAACAATGGCAATAGGCGACGCGTCAAACGACATTCCTATGATTGAGTGGGCGGGCGTTGGCGTTGCTATGGGCAATGCATCAGATGAAGTAAAAAATATATCTGATGTTGTTGCATTAACTAACCGTGAAGACGGTGCGGCAAAAATTATTGAACAATTATGCTTTTAATTAAGGAGAGTTAAATATGAAAAAATTATCACTAATACTGATAGGCGGGGGAGACAGAGGAAGCAGTTATTTAAAATATCTGCAAAACAACCCCGAAAAATTTCAGTTGGTAGGTCTTGCAGAGCCCGTTAAAGAAAAAAGAGAATATTTAAGAGATTTGTATAACGTGCCTGCGGACAAATGCTTTGAAATTTATGAGGAAATTCTGAAACTTCCCAAATTTGCAGATATCGCTATGATTTGCACTCAGGATAAAATGCACTATGAGCCCGCTATGATGGCAATTGAGAAAAAGTACGATTTGCTTTTGGAAAAGCCCGTTGCGGCAACTGCAAAAGAATGTTTTGATATATCTGACGCCGCACAGAAGAATGGCGTAAAAGTCCTTGTCTGCCACGTTTTAAGATATACGCCCTTTTATAAAACACTAAAAGCATTTATAGACAGCGGACGCCTTGGCGAAATCACAAATATTTCACATACCGAAGGCGTTGGCAACATACATATAAGCCACAGTTATGTAAGAGGCAACTGGAGAAAACTTTCCGAGTCAACTCCTATGATTCTTGCAAAATGCTGTCACGATACAGACTTATTATTGTGGCTTGTGGGCGAACCCTGTAAAAAAGTTCAGTCCTTTGGTACTCTTGCGTATTTCTGTGAAAAAAATGCACCCGAAGGTGCACCCAAAAGATGTCTTGACGGTTGCAAACATAAAGATACCTGCTTCTATTATGCACCTTCTCTTTATAAAATTGACACCGCAGAAGTACAGCACTTCAGAGCAATAGTTGCAAATAAATTCAACCCCACAGATGAGGAAGTGGATGAAATATTAAAAACTTCTCCTTACGGAAGATGCGTATATCATTGCGATAACGATGTTGTTGACAGACAGATTGTTACAATGCAGTTTGGTGACGATAAAGTAATGTCACTTACAATGTCGGGTTTCTGCAAAGGCGGAAGAGTTACAAATATTATGGGAACAAAAGGCGAAATCAATGCCAATATGGAAAACCAGTCAATAGAGTTTTATGATTTCGCTACGATGAAAAAAGAAGAAGTGTTTGAGGCAGATAAAAACTTCGACCAGACAATTGCAGGAGGTCACGGCGGCGGTGACGCGGGTATTATGGCAGACCTTTATGAGTACATTGCAAACAATAACCCGTCTGACTCCATTTCAGACATTTCCGTTTCCTGTATGAGCCACCTTATCGCTTTTGCCGCAGAAGAAGCAAGAGTAAAGGGAACAGTAATAGATATGGCAGAATATACAAACAATTTAAAATAAAAGAAGACGCCACAGGGCGTCTTCTTTTTTTACATTTCAACTTTAATTTGTGATACTTTAGTTAAGTCAATATCTTTAGTTGTAAGTACTCCGTCTTTTGCAACATAAAGAGTATGTGTGCCTGAGCCGACAACAGAAATCACATTGTTGTTTACATCTGTTACTACTGCATCTTCCGAGACAATCCACGCCGCAACGTTATCTTTAGAAACTACTTTTACCATTGTGCCAAAAGGTATTTCCAAATCAAATGATGCACCGTTCAAAAGCAATGTTGCTTTTCTGTTTACGTCTTCATAGTTGTACCAGTCTGTAGCAATAAGGTAAGTATCCATAGTACCGTCGTCACGCTGATACATTGTGAAGTTAACGTTGTTGTTGCAGGAAACAAACATATTTTCTTTGCTGTTGTTACTGTCGCTGCACATACAGATTGCATTGTCAAAAATTTCTGCAGCCACATTGTCGTAGGGGTATTCTTTACAGTTTACAAATACAAGCGTGCCGTTTTCAACCTGTTTTTTTGCGAGTAACGGTAAACCGTCATCTGTTGCAACAAGAGTTTCGAAATCAACTGATAAGCCCTTGTTTACAATAACGTCCTTGCCGTTATATGTTGATTTCACAAAGGCGTTTTTGTCTTTTGCAATAATGTCTGCAAGTTCGCAGTCAAGATACTTGTGGTTAAGAGCCAGAACGTCATCTCTTCTGGTTGTGACTGACAAATGAGGCCAGCCGATAATTAATGTTCCGCCGTCTTTAACATACTGCAATATCTTTTCGCTGTCTTCGGGTTCCATTTTGTTAAAGCCCGCAAAGGACAACGTTTTGTATTTTTGAAGTTTCTCTTTTGTGCATTCGATTGGAACTATGTCAACGTTACCTCTCGGTGTTCCTGTATAGAAACCAAGGGGTTTGTCGTCTGTGCAGGGTTTACATCCTATGTGACCAACGTGAGTCATGGGATAGAAGTTTTTAAGTAAATCCCAACTCTTTTCGGGTGCATCTTCGGGCATATTCATGTGGCCGAAAGTGCTGTAAGGGAAGAAACATTCCCAACCGTCATATTTACCTGAAATAAAGGCGAATGGTGTGTAGAACTTACCTGCTCTTGTGTTTAATGATACATATCTGTAAAAATCCTGTTGGTTTGCAAGAAGATTTTTGCAGGCGATGTCATTTCTTGAGTGGTAGGTGTAATGCTCCTCCATATGCCAGAAGCCCTCTTCGGTATTTATTTCGGTATAACCGTTTGTGTAAGAGGTATAAACCGCAAGGCGGTGACGGCGTTTTTTACCCTCTGTGTTGTGGGGGTAAGTTGACCATTGTACTGCAAGGTGAGAGCCGAATACGGGTTTGTCATAGCAATACGCCGCACCTCTGTTTGCAGCACCAAGGGGGTCCTGAGGACCGTCCATTAATTCTGCACCTGACCAGTCGTACCCTGCCTGGAAGAAATATTTAAAGTGGGTTGTAGGACCTGTGTGCCTTGTTGTTGTGTGCTTTGATTTTCTTAAGTTTTCCACATAAGTTTTTGCCGCTTCTTCCATATCGTCGGTAGTTGACGGGAGTTTATAAAGATATACAGCACCGTCTTTTTCTATATAGTTACTGTAATTGTTTCTTACGTCTAAAAGTTCGTAATCTGTTCTGCTTAATATTCCCCAGAACTCATTTCGTAATTTTGCTATCGGGTTTTGTGTGAAATCTCTGGGGCCCCAGTAACCATACTGTCCGTCGTGTTCGTGATTTTGTCTTCCCAAGAAACTTTTTGTTTTTATTGTTTCGGCTTTGGGGTTGCAGTGCGAGCCCTGAAAATCACGTCCGTCAACAATTTCGGGGTATTTTACGCCTAATTTGTCAAGACGATTTGCAAATGTGTTCCATATTTTTTCGTCAACACGTCTGCCGCCGCCCCATCTGTAAACGTTACGGATGGTAAGCAGGTTACCAACATGCTCTGACATATACCATGTAAGGTAATCGTCCATATCCTGTGTACTTTCGTGGTTTATGTAAATCATATCACCGCTGCCTGTTATTACCCCGTCGTCCTGCTTTTCTATTACTCTTTCGACTATGCATTTTTCACCGTTTAATGTAAGTTCGGCGTTTGTAACGGGTTTTAGTGCTTCAAATATGAAAATGTTAAGACCTGATTCTTTAAAGGTCTGAGGGTGAGCCAGAATAACCTGTTCGTCGCATTTGGGAACAACGGTAGTATCGGGTTTTTCGGTTCTAATAAGTATTGCATTTTTTCGTCCTATGTATGCTGTTTCGGGACAAGCAAGGATTACCAAATCTTTTGCATCCTTTACATAGTAACCGATGTCTTTTATTCTCATTGATACGGGATGTTTTTCGGAAAGGGTAATTTCTATGGTGTTTTTGCCCGGTTTCAAGGATTTTTCGGGCAAATCTATTTCAAATTCCGAAAATCTGTGGCAACGTTCAAACAGTTCTCCGTCAAACACCTTTTTGCCATTTGCTTTAATTAAGAATTTTGGCCACTCTTTTTTTGAAAGGTTGTTGCTTATCCAGGACCATTTGTCGTGGTTGGGTAAAATTTGTGCAAAATCAGGAAGCATATTTCCGTATGCATCAATATACATTAAAGGACGTTCAAAATATAATTCGCCTGAATAGTTGTACGCTTCCAGGTAAAAGTTCATATATTTTACTTCTTTTTCAGGTACGATAATGTCCTTTGCAAATTCTGTCCAGTCAAAAGTACCCTCAGGAATATTGATGGTATGTGTTTCGTGAGGAACGGGGGACAGGTCTTCCTGTTTACGTTCATTATGATAATAAACTTCTGCAGTAAATCTTACATATCCGCCCTCGTGTATTTTTAGTTTTTTTGCTTTTGCAGAAATACCGAATTTCCAGTTTTCGTCGTAAAAAACACCGATTCGGCAATAAGACATTACGGGCACCCAATTAAGTTTATGTAATACTGATTTGGGATATATAACCTTTTCTTCTGAAGAAAGGTCAAGGCAGTAATTGTCTTTTTGGGACATTTCTTTGTTCAGGCAGTCCTCGATTGACATATATATACTTGAACAATCGGGCTCGCTGTTATAAAAATAAAACATTCCTGACTCGCCACGGAACTGCAAACGGTGTGCTTTGTTGACAGTGTCCTCTTTGTCAGCAGAAAATTTAAAACTTACAGTTTCTCCGCTTTTGATGGTAAAATCGTCTCCTAAATCTACAATTTGTCTGAATGGATAATAACTCATTATACTCACTCCTATCTTGCGGACATTATACCATTAACTTTATGCAATGTCAACGAAATTGATTGACTTTGAACATTAAAAGTGATATTATGAATCTGCGAGGTGAATACAATGAAATTACAAAAAATATTAAAGGAAAGAAACCTTCCTGATTTACTGTCCAAAGAGGAAATGATGAAGATATTGCTTGATAACGAGTACGGTTATGTACCTGACACTCCTTACGGTGTTTATTACTCTGAACCAAATGTTCTTCACGGCGGTTTGCTTTGCAGAACTGTACAGTATTCAACTGTTAATTTGACAGTTACAACACCTTACGGGGTACATACTTTCCCTATTCACAGAATACTTCATACTGACGGACAAAAACGCCCGTTTTTTGTGTTTATAAATTTCTATACCCAGATGCAGGAATTTATTTTCCCTGTCGAAGAGGTAATGGAGGGAGATTTTGACGTACTTTATGTAAAATATGACGACATTACTACCGATGACAGAGATTTTACAAATGGTATTGCAGGTGTGCTATTGCCAAAGGGCCAGGAAACAGACACCACCTGCGGTAAAATACGTCTCTGGGCGTGGGCTTTAAGCAGAGTCCTTGATTATGCTGAAACTATCCCCACTCTTGATATGGACAATGCGGCAGTTATAGGTCATTCACGACTTGGCAAAACCGCTCTTGTTGCAGGTATGACGGACAGTCGCTTCAAATATGTTATGTCTAACGACTCGGGATGCAGCGGTGCGGCACTTACAAGGGGAAGCATGGGTGTAACGGGTGAAATCGGTCCCTTTGGTGAGTCAAGCGAAACAATAAGAAGAATAGTTTCATTTTTCCCTCACTGGTTTTGCAAAAAGTATCAGGAATATGCGAAAACAAATATTCCCGACATATTTGACCAGCACTTTTTAGTTGCGTCAATAGCACCGAGATTTGCTTATGTTGCCTCTGCAACAATGGACGACTGGGCAGACCCTGTGTCAGAATTTTTAACTTGCGTTGCGGCTACACCCGCTTACGAAAAAATGGGACTTAAAGGTCTTGTTTGTAACGATGAAATTCCTGCAGGCGGAGAGTTTTTCCATGAAGGAAGAATCGGGTACCACAAAACAAACGGGGCCCACATGATATCACGTCACGACTGGAAGAGATATATGGATTATATAAAATTACATAAAGACGAAAAGGTTGACAACAAATAACAGATTATGATATAATTAATGCAATGGATAAATTAATTGTGAAAGGAGGAGAAACTCGTGCAGAAGCAAGTGGGAAACGTGTGGCTTATGCAAAAGATAAACAGACTTAAGGTTTTAAATTACATAAGAAAAAATCCTGATATTTCACGTCCTATGTTAGCCAAAGCAACAGGGCTGTCTCTTTCTTCGATTACAAATATAGTTGTTTACCTTATGGAAAAACGCCTTGTTGCCGAAACAGGCATAGAGGAAGCAGACAGAGTAGGCAGAAAAAGCACCCTTCTCCGTTGTGATTTTAAGTATTACCGTCTTATCTGTGTGGAAGCAGGAACTGATGTTGCAACTATTGCTGTTACTGATTTAGGTGGCAACATTATTGACAAAAAGGAAATTTCTATTGCAGGTCTTTCGTTTAAAGACGCAATAGTATCAATAAAGGAACAGATAAAGATTTTAATGACCAACAAAAGAAACAAAGTGCTGGCAATCGGTTTTGCGGTATCTGCCCTTGTGTGTGACGGAAAAGGCACTCTTCTTTCTTCTTCAATGAAGTGGGAGGGGGAAAACTTAAAAGAAGAATTTGAAGCGGAATTTAATGTTCCTGCTTTCGTTGAAAACCTTACAATAACAAAAGCAGCAGGTCAGTTGGAACCGCATGAGTCAAAAATATACGAAAACATTGTATTTGCCGATATTGAAAAGGGTTTTGGAGCAGTGCAGATTTACAAAGGCGAAATCAACAGAGCACTTATCGGTGAAATCGGACACACCACAATTTGTATAGACGGAGAAAAATGTTTTTGCGGTAATAACGGTTGCCTTGAAATAATGTGCTCTCCTGACCGTGTGGCAAGAAAATATAACGAACAAAAAGGTACGGATTTTACAGTTTCACAGGTAATGGAAATACAGGATGAAACCTCAAAGGCGTTGTTTGCCGAGTGCGGCGAATATATGGGAGCAGGTCTTGCAAATCTTGTAAATATGTTAGCACCGTCGTTGCTTATAATAAGCGGAGGAGAAATGTATAACGATACTGTTATGGAAACCGCAATTGATGCGGTAAAAAGACGTGCTTACGGTGTGCTTACCAAAAATCTTGAGTTTAAATCGGTTAAAGTTGGTAACGAAAATTCCATAAAAGGAATAGCCCGTTGCCTTTGTGACAAAGTCTTCAGTATTGACTCAGATATTGTTGATTAAAATTTTTAAGCAAATAATTTATTCAATAAATAAATTAATATAAAAAAAGAATGGGGAGATGTAAAAATGGCAAAAAAATCATCAGATTTCAGGTACAACACAGGTGAGACAAAAGTACCATGGGCGGCAGTAGGTGAAGACTACAACGCTGCAGACTTAATGGAAGTAATCAAATTCTTAATGCAGGGTAACGGAGAAGACTATGACGCATTGGTTGGCGAAATTAAAGAAAAAATTTACGCGTTATCCAAAATTGCTAACCCTCCGGGAAAACTTTCGCTTGGTGACAAAGTAGAAGAAGCAGAAAAAGCAGTTGACGAATTTTTGGGTACAACGGGCTCACTATTCCTTACAAACTGTACTGCCGGCTTTGAAATTGCAGGTAAATATGCAAACTTAAAACCGGGTGATGAAGTTATCGTTCCTGCAATTACATTCGTAGCAACTATGGCGTATCCTCTGGCAATCGGTGCAAAACTTGTGTTTGCAGATGTTGACCCGAGAACACTTAATATGGACCCCAAAGATGTTGAAAAGAAAATCACATCTAAAACAAAAATGATTATTCCTGTTCATCTTGGCGGTTATCCTGTTGATATGGATGCAATTATGGCAATTGCAAAAAAACACGATATCGTTGTTTTGGAAGATGCTGCCCACGCATTCGGTGCAGAATACAAAGGCAAGAAAATCGGTACAATCGGTGACTTCACATCATTCAGTTTCCACGAAGTTAAAAACATCACATCATTTGGTGAAGGCGGTATCCTGACAACAACTATTCCTGAAATGAAAGAGCAGATGAAACTTTCACGTTTCTTAGGTCTTGACTTCTCAAGAAAAATTAAAAACTGGTTGTATGATATAAGCCCGATTCAGGGTAAATACGGTCCCGCAGTTGCAGGTAACGCATCAACTACAGAATTACAGGGTTTAGGTCTTAAACTTCAACTTGACAGATACGACAAAATCCTTGCTGAACGCCGTGCAGCGGCTGCATACTTGACAAAGAGATTTGAAGGAAATGAAGCAATTATTCCTCAGGATTTGGGCGGTGATGACATCGTTCCTTCATTCCACTTGTATCTTCTTGAAATTGACCCGCAAAAAGCAGGCGGTGACATTCAGTTACTTAAAAAGAAACTTGAAGAAAAGGGAGTTACACAAATTCCTCACTTCGGTCCTTTATACAGATTTAACATTCTTCGTTCATTTGGCTATGACGAAGACGAAATTGCTGCAACATGCCCTGCTTGTGAAGAAGCATTCTACAAGAGATTTACACATCTTCCCGTTTACGGCTTAACTGAGGAACAGTTAATCTATATGGCAGATGCAGTTATCGAAAGTATTGACGAAATGCAAAAAGG
>JAFQVC010000092.1 GCA_017408205.1 Clostridia bacterium
CCGCAGGAGCAGTTCCCGTAATAGCAGTTGACCCCGTAGAAAAAAGACGTGAAACTGCACTAAAGTGCGGTGCAGACTACGCTCTTAACCCTTTTGACGAAGATTTTGCAGACAAGGTAAAAGAAATTACAGGTGGCGGTGCAAATACCGCAATAGAGGTTACAGGTCAGGGAGCAGGTCTTAACGAAACTCTTGACTGTATGGCAAAATTCGGACGTGTGGCACTTCTTGGTTGCACAAGAAACAGTGACTTTACAGTTGATTATTACAGAAAAGTACATGGTCCCGGTATATCACTAATCGGTGCTCATACAGACGCAAGACCAAAGTTTGAGTCTTATCCCGGATACTACACTACTGCAGACGATATAAAAACTGTTTTAAAACTTTGCGAGAACAACAGAATTACTCTTAAAGATATGGTTGTGGAAACACACACTCCCGACCAATGCAAAGAGGTTTATGAACGGCTTGTATTTGACAAAGATTTCCCTACCGTTGTACAGTTTGACTGGAGGGAATAACAATGAATAAAATTAAAGTAGCGCAAATCGGCACAAGTGTAAACAGTCACGGTAACGTAATTTTTAATGCCCTTAAAAAGAACAGCGACGTTTTTGAAATTGTGGGCTATGCACTTCCCGAAAACGAAAGAGAAAAGTTTCCCCAGAATATGGAAATGTTTGAGGGATATAAAGAACTTACAGTTGATGAAATAGTTAACAACCCCGAAATTGACGCCGTAGTAATTGAGACGGAAGAAATTTATCTTACTAAATATGCTCAGATAGTTGCAAATCATAAAAAGCATATACATATGGAAAAACCGGGCGGTACAGATTTTGCCGAGTTTCAAAAATTAATTGAAACTGTTAAGAGCAATAACACAGTGTTCCATGTTGGTTATATGTACCGTTACAATCCTTACGTTAAAGAACTTAAAGAGCAGATAAAAAACGGTGAACTTGGTGATATAATAAGTGTTGAGGCCCAGATGAACTGTATTCACCCAAAAGAGGTACGCCAGTGGCTTTCAACCTTTAAAGGCGGTATGATGTTCTTTTTAGGATGCCACCTTGTAGATTTAATATATTCAATACAAGGAGAGCCAAAGAACATAATCCCTTTAAGCAAGTCAAGCGGAGTGTCAGGTGTTACGGCACAGGACTTCGGTATGGCAGTATTTGAATACGATAACGGAGTTTCCTTTGCAAAAACCTCTGCTGTAGAAAGAGGCGGGTTTGAAAGACGTCAACTTGTAGTAACGGGTACCGAAAAAACAGTTGAATTAAAACCCCTTGAATGGTATGAGGGTCCAGACTGCTATACAGGCAGATATGTCCGTAATAGTGATGACTGGAATATATATACACCAATGGAAAAAAGTCCGCTATATGACAGATACGACAATATGATGAGAAGTTTTGCAGAAATGGTAAGAGGCGAAAAACAAAACCCATGGAGTTACGATTACGAACTGAAACTTTATAAAACAGTATTAAAGGCCTGTGGGGCACTAAAATAATAATGAATAGGAGTGATTTTTATGAAAGCGATACTTGTAAATGATGACAGAAGTTTAAGATGGGACGATGTTCCAAACCCGGTTATTAAAGACGATGAAGTGTTAGTTGAAATTCACGCTGCGGCATTAAACAGAGCAGACTTAATGCAAAGAGAGGGCGACTACCCTCCTCCTCCGGGATGTCCTGAATGGATGGGACTTGAAATCGCAGGTGTAATAACCGAAATCGGTAAAGAAGCAAAAGAAAAATCAGACTGGAAAATCGGCGACAAAGTTTGTGCACTTTTAGGTGGCGGCGGATACGCTGAACAAGTTGCAGTAAAATACGATATGTTAATGCCTGTTCCCAAAAACTGCACTATGATTGAAGCGGCAGCAATTCCCGAAGCATTTGCTACTGCATACCTTAACTTGTTTATGGAGGGCAATATAAAACCGGGAAATACACTTCTTATGAACGCAGGAGCATCAGGTCTTGCAAGTGTAATAATCCCAATGGCAAAGGCATTTGGCATAAGAGTAATCACAACAGTCTTAACTGATGAAATTGCTCAGTCAATTAAGCACCTTAACGCAGACAGAGTTGTAGTTACAACAAAGGAAGATATTTCACAAGTTTTAAAAGAAGAACTGGAAAACGGAAACTCTGTTGATGTTGCAATAGACTGCCTTGGCGGTGAAATAATGGGTAAATGTATTCACTACTTAACTCACGGTGCAAGATGGATTATGATTGCGGCACTTGCAGGTCAGAAAACAGAAATTGACCTTAAAAACATTTATGTAAGAAATGTAAGAATTATAGGTAGCACACTTCGTTCAAGAACTCCCGAAACAAAGGCACAGATTTTAGCGGACCTTGTGGAAAAGGTATTCCCGAAAATCGAGGCAGGAGAAGTTAAGCCAACAATTCACGAAGTACTTCCCATAACAGAAGCAGAAAAAGCCCACGATATTCTTTATCAGGGCAAGAACGTAGGCAAAGTAGTTCTTACAGTTAAATAACAAAAAGCACTCATCTCGAGTGCTTTTTTAAATACTCTTTTTGTTCCTTTGTAATTCTGTAACTTTCAGTTGCTTTCTGAATAGTTTTATTATGTACCCACAGGGGCAAAACATTATTTTCTATATATGGCAAAATAATGTCATACTGTTTCCAAAGCAAAGTGGCAAAATACCAGGCAATCATCATATTAACGTAATACCCGTCAGATTTAACCCCTGCCACAAGCTCTGCATATTCCTTTTTGAAATCATTGTCAGAATAATGCACCATAAGCATACCGATTGCGAAACGGACTGTGTATGTTTCTTTTGATTTAATCCACACTTTTATTCGTTTTAAAAGTTCTGTTTTATGATTTTTAAATATTTTCGGGCGAAACATATCACAGGTAGCCCAGTTATCTATAAATGGCAAAAACTTTTCAGTTTCTTCAATGCACAAATTAAAATCAGTTATCTGCTCAATTAAAAACGCATGAAGATTGTTTTCTTCGTAGTATCTGTGAGGAAGTGCTTTTAAAAACTCACCGTAACCGCCATTGTTAAATACCTCTTTTGCAAGTTTTCGCAGAGCAGGCACTCTTACGCCGATAACAGTATCTTTATCTATTGTGGGCATAAGTTTCGAGTGAAAATCACGGTATTTTAAATCCTGAAGTTCAAACAATTCTCTTATCATCTTAACACCACTACGGAAATACCGTCAGGAATTGCAGTTATTGTTGGCTCTTTTTTATTCAATACGGCCTTGGCTTTTTCTATTGCTTCGCCTATTGAGTGAGCAGGAATCATGTGCATTTTCTCAACCATACTGTCCTCCATTTCGGAAACATAAATGACTGTTGCTTTCATTAGTATGCGAATCAGTATTTGTGACTGCCACTGGTCAGGGGCAGTTTCGTTTCTGTTTCTCTTTAAAAACATATCCATAGTTTTGGTTATGTCTTTTTCATCAGCAAGTTGGTGGTAAAAATGTTCACCGCCCGTACCGTCAGATGACGACGAAAGCATTATAATAACTCCGCCTTTTTTTACCGTTGCCTCTGCAGCGGTCATACCCTTTACCGCCTGATACACGTTCTGGTCTAATGGATATCCGCCGTTTGTGGAAATTACAATATCGGAATAAACCGCCTTTGCACCGCATTTTTGGGACAAGAACTCCGTGCCTTTCTGGTGGGCTTTTTCCACATCACCCGCAACTGCATATATCACTTCTTTTTCAGCATTTAAAACTACATTTACAATGAATTTCAGTTTTGCTGCCTTTGCCGCCCACAGCATATCGGTATGTATAGGATTGTTTTCCAGAATACCTGTCCTTGCATTGTCATCATTAATAAACTCTGCGCAATGGTTTGCAAGTACCGTAGTTCTACCCGCAATGCCCGGAAGAATGCTTTTTCTTCCTCCTGAGTATCCTGCAAAAAAGTGTGGCTCAATAAAGCCCTCTGCAACTAAAAGATCTGCCTCCATTGCTATTTTGTTAATTTCGCATTGCCCGCCCGAGGGTAAAGTTCCTATATTTACAAGTTGGGATCTTTCATCGCAATCGTGAATGTATATATTTTCGTTTGCCACTATTTCTTCACCAAATTTTGACACCAACTCTTCTTTTGTAGTTCCTCTGTGACAGCCCGTAGCAATAAGTATTGTTATTCTCGCATCAGGGCTTCCTTTTCTTATTTCTTCAAGCATAAAAGGTATAATAACTTTGCTTGGTACAGGGCGTGTGTGGTCACTTGCAATAATCACTATATTGTTTTTCCCTTTTGCAAGTTGTGATAACTTTTCTGTACCTATGGGGTTTTCAAGAGCATTTTTAACTAACTCATTCTCTGAAAAATCGGGCTTGTACTGTTCAATAGATGATGTAAGAATCCCTTTTAATTCATTATCATAAAACTTGTGACTTATCTTTTCTTTTCCGTATGGAAAGAATATTTCTTTAGTCACTTATTCCACTTCCTTTCAATGCTAAAACAGATTATTGGTATTAAAA
>JAFQVC010000093.1 GCA_017408205.1 Clostridia bacterium
GGACAAAATATCTTAAAAGCATTCTTATAATATATAAAACCAAAACAATTATTCCTGATATTACAATAGTTTTATACATTTTACCGGGAATATACTCGTTTAACATTTTGTTGGTTACAACGGGATAAACCATTCCTATTACTGATATAAAAAGTGCCGCCAACATATCAAGTACAAGCATCTTTTTATGGGGTTTGTAATAACTTATAAATCTCTTAATCATAATATTCCCTCACTTTAATTGACAGAATAATTATAATATAAATTACAAAATTAGTCAATGACACAAAAAAAGAGTTGAACAAAGTTCAACTCCTTTTTATATTTTAGTATTCAATATTTGTCTTATCAGCGCTTACAAACCACTGTCCGCCTTTTTCAATAACAACAACAGTTCCCTGTTCTGTTTTTGTTGCAATCTCCAGTCCGTTAACAACTTCTTCCATTATGGAAACTACTTTTGGTACAAGTGCATTATATATTTCTTCCTGTGTGCTTTGGTATGTAATTGCACCTGACGACAAAAGTTCATTTACAATTTCAGTGGCTTTTTCTGTACTCAGTGACTCAGTAAGTTTATCTTCAAATTCTGAGTTTTCAAAATCGGCTTGTATAATGTCAACAACAAATTCATACCCGCCCTCAATTTCTGCTGATTCCTTTATACTATATGACATCTTTTCTTTTGCTTTGTCAAAAAATACATTTACCACTTTTTCAAATTCACCTGTATATGCTTTTAATTCCTCAGGGAATTCACCCATTATTTTTTCCATACTGAAATCTTTTACATCGTCAGGCAGTTTTGAAGTATCGTCAACGAAACCCATCATTTTTTGTATATCCAGTTCACAGTAGGCGCTTAGAAAACCCTCTGCAGTTTCTCTTGCCAACTGCTCACCGTTTCCGCAACCGAACAGTGATAACATTAAAATTACTGCAACTAATAATACTGATAACTTTTTCATACTAAATTTCCCCTTTCAATACTGTTAACTGTATTATAATACTTTGTGCAAAATTAGTCAACAATATAAAGGTCGGACTTTTTATTATCCAAGCATATCTACTTCTGTTAACTTTTCTCCTGATTCGATTGCTCTTTGGTATGCAAGAGTAGCAACGCACAAGTCGGGGCTTCCCATACCTACAAGTTCGCACATAAGTCTTTCCTTATTATCTGTTCTGCCCGGTTTAAAGCCCGCAACAATGTCAGGAAGTTCAGCAGCGAAGTCATCTTCTGTGATTTCCCCTCTGTGTGCCATAGGCAAAAACTGTCCTCTGTGAAGTCCCTGTGCAATATGGTCAAGATATAACTTGTCAAATTTTCTTGCAATATCATCTGATACTTCCTGGAAAGAACCCATTGTAAGTACCAGACAACCCGGTTTGCACCATGGCTCCTCAACTAAAACTGCATTGGCAGTTGTAAGCGTAATAATAACATCAGACTCTCTGCACGCTTCTTCGTTGCTTTCATAAGGAACAATTTCAAAATCGGCATCAGGAAAATATGAAGCAAAGCGTTCTCTTGCTTCTTTTGAAATATCGCAGATACGAAGTTGTTTTATTTTATGTACTGCACTTATACAGGTTACAGCATAAAACGCCTGACGTCCTGCGCCTATAACAGTTATAACATCACTTTTTGCCGCAAGATATTTCATAGCAATAGCAGGTTGCGCACCTGTTCTTGCATCTGAAATCCAGTCACCGCAAACTAATGCTTTTAAAAATCCGTCGTGGGGGTCAGTAACCAGTATATTTGAACGGATAAAAGGCAAACCCTTTTTGGGATTGTCGTCATATCCGCCCACAACTTTAATTCCTGCACTGTCCAAAGGTCCAATGTAAGAAGGCATAGAATTAAACCAGCCTTTAACACCAAGAGGCGTCATATCTGTTGTAATTTTAGGGGGCATTACAACTTTCTTTTCTCCGTACCATTTCCACACGTTTTCAACTGAATTTATTACATCTTCTATCGAAACGTACTTCTTTACCATTTCATTTGTTATAATTACTGTTTTTTTATCCAAAACAACGCACCTCCAAAGTAAGATATTATCATATTATCATATTGTCATACAAATTGCAATATATTTTTTGCATCTTTACAATTAATATTGAAATTGATATAATATATATGAAGGGAGTGTTCTTTTTGGAAGTAACACCTATTGTAACAAAGCAAAAATACCAGTCTGTAGCAGACCAGATTGTTTCATTAATACGTAATCGTACATTCAGCGAGGGAAGTCATATCCCTACAGAAGCAGAACTGTCTTTAATGTTTGGTGTAGGCAGAGGCTCTGTCCGTGAAGCGATAAAAAGTCTTCAGTTGGCAGGAATTTTAACATCATCTGCAGGACGGGGAACTTTTGTGTCAGAAAACGCCATGACCGCTATCGCCCACGCAGAATTGGGAGAAATTATTTTAGACGAAAGCGCCCTTTCAGAAATAATTGAAATAAGGTGCATTTTAGAACCTGCGGCAGCGGCACTTGCTGCCAAAAGACGAACTGACGAAGATATCGAAAAGATGAAAGACGCAATCTCCAAAATGGAAACAGTTGAAAACAAGGAGCAACTTCTGAATTTTGGCTATCAGTTTCATTTTGCGCTTATATCTGCTGCCAAAAACAGAGCGATGAACAAACTTCACGATTCCATTTCCCTGCAACTTTTAAAA
>JAFQVC010000094.1 GCA_017408205.1 Clostridia bacterium
GTGTGGGAAATGTGAATGTTTTTTATGCCTGTTTTAGAAAGACCAAGGCCTGTTGCTTTTGCTACCGCTTCTTTTGCACAAAAAAGCCCTGCACAGCGTAAGGGATTGTCCTTTATATATTCTATTTCTTCAGGGTTAAATACTTTTTCCAAAAACCCCTCTTTTGCCATTGCTTTTTCTATTCGTTTAATCTCTATTATATCTGTGCCTATTCCTTTAGGGCGACAGAAGCTATCCGAGCCACGATTTTCAATGGTTAATTTTGGCCTCTGCCTCGTTAAAATACTCGGTAATCCGTCAGGATTACCTGCGTTTTTGCCTTGCATAGTCATAAAATTTCCTCCTTGAAAATTCTTCGACCTTAAACCGATGGAATTTTGAGAGAATTTTGGTGCGGAAGATGAAGCAAGGCCGACGCCTTGCAAAGATGACAATCCGAAATTCGCCGAAATTACGCGTTTTAAGGCGTGGCGCGGATAACTTCTGTCACCCTAATTATCAATATACACACCTTTTCCCACGTTTGCTTTTAAGTTTTCAAGCATTTTCCCGTCGGGAGTAAAAAATATGCAGTTTTTCTGCATTGATTTCTGGTAAATTGCAAAATGTGTTCCGCCTTTGGGGGCGTTAATCTTTCTTACACAGGAATTTATCTGATGCTGATACTTTTCGCTGTACTTTGCGATAAGTAAAAATTCCCCTGACTTTACGTTTGCAAGACGTTTTCTTCTGCTTTTTGCAATTATTT
This sequence comes from Clostridia bacterium, assembly GCA_017408205.1. Taxonomy (GTDB): domain Bacteria; phylum Bacillota; class Clostridia; order Monoglobales; family Firm-18; genus RGIG1864. Next base: position 749 of record JAFQVC010000094.1, read on the forward strand.
TGTCTGCATCAAGTTCCCCGTTTGTAACAAGGTACTCGTATTCGCAGTTAAATCTGCTTATAAAATAATACATTCCGTAAATGTCGGCTGCAATAAGTAACACAAAAAACTGTGCACCGAACATAAAGGACAAAAGGGCAATAACCAGTCCTATTGCCACTATTCCGCCAATTTTTAAATAATCTTTCGCAGTCAATTTATATTTTACTGCCGTTTCGCTGTAATAATCCATATTAATCACCATAATAATTATATCATATTTGTAAAAATAATCAATATATGGACAAAAATTTAATAAAGTGTTAAAATATTTTGCGAGGTGAAACTTATGAAAATGCTTGTAGTGTCAGATACTCACGGAAGCACACGGATGACCAGAAATATACTTGATACGGAAAAGGGCATAACCCATCTTATGCACCTGGGCGACGGTGCAAAAGACGCACAACTGATTAAGGCGGATTATCCCCATTTATATACTTGTTTTATAAAAGGAAACAACGACCATTTTTGCGATTTTCCCGATAAAATAGTAATGGACTTTTCGGGATATACTATTTTTGCCACTCACGGACACCTTTACGGTGTAAGGCAAAACATTTACGGACTTTTAAAAGAAGCCACAAAGTACAAGGCAAATCTTGTGCTTTTCGGTCACACCCATCTTAAATTTGACGGAGAATTAAACGGCATACGATTTTTAAACCCCTCTGCTTACGGAGCAATTTTAATAGACAACGGAAGTTTGCATTTTTTGTAATTTTGTGGTATAATTTAGCGGTGACGATACATATAATAATAAATAAGGCAACCAAAGGTTGCGAAAACATCATATTTTGGTTGGTAGACCGATATGATACAATATAGTTAAAGGATAGGTGAAAAATATGACTATAGGTGAAAAAATTGCCAAAATGCGTACCGCTATGGGTATTTCCCAGGAGCAACTTGCGGAAAAAGCCGACGTATCACGTCAGTCGGTGTCAAAATGGGAAAGCAATCAGGCGTTGCCACAAATAGATAAAGTACTTTTACTGTGCGAACTCTTTAATATTTCTACAGACGAACTTTTGCAGGATAAAATTCCAATCAATTACGGCGAAAGAGGTAAAAACAAGTACTTCGGTACAGACGGCTTCAGAGGAGAAGCCAATGTTAATCTTACATCATTACAGGCGTATAAGGTGGGCAGATTTTTGGGATGGTACTATTCTCAGGAAATGTCAGGGTGCACCAAAGCGGGTTACCGCCCCAAAATTGTAGTGGGAAAAGATACACGCCGTTCAAGTTATATGCTTGAATATTCAATCGTTGCAGGTATTACCGCATCGGGTGCAGACGCGTATCTTCTTCACGTTACAACTACCCCAAGCGTTTCTTATGTAACAAGGCAGGACGAATTTGACTGCGGTATTATGATTACTGCATCACATAACATTTATTACGATAACGGAATAAAAGTAATAAACAAGTATGGTGAAAAGTTAGATGACAAAACAACTGCACTTATAGAAGCATATATTGACGGGGATTTGGCATCATTAGGCGTAACAGGTACAGACCTGCCCCTTGCACATAAAGACAGAATAGGGGAAATTGTGGATTATGTGTCAGGCAGAAACAGATATCTCGGCTACCTTATTTCTGTTGCATCTCATTCTTATAAAAACTTAAAAATCGGTCTTGACTGTGCAAACGGTGCATCGTGGTCCCTGGCAAGAGCCCTTTTCGGTGCTCTTGGTGCTCAGACAACAGTAGTAGGGGCACAGCCAAACGGACTTAACGTTAACGAAAACTGCGGGTCAACACATATAGAAAATCTTCAGAAACTGGTAAAAGAACAGCACCTTGATATGGGCTTTGCCTTTGACGGTGACTGTGACAGATGTATTGCAGTTGACGAAAACGGAAAAGTGGTTGACGGCGATGCAATGCTTTACATTTTAGGTCAGCGCTTAAAAGCACGTGGTACTTTAAATGACGATACCATTGTGGCTACAGTAATGTCCAACAGCGGACTTATAAAGTCGTTAGAGGATATAGGAATAAAATGTGCCCAGACAACTGTAGGGGACAGATTTGTTTACGAATGTATGCAGGAAAATGACTATACATTGGGCGGTGAACAGTCAGGGCACATTATTCTTAAAAAATATGCCACAACAGGAGACGGTCTTTTAACTGCCGTTATGATAACAGAAGAAGTCTGTGACAGAAAGACCACTCTTTCAAAACTTGCAGAGCCCGTTGTCCTTTATCCTCAATATACCAAAAATATCAGAGTAAGGGATAAGGCAGAAGCAATGGACGACGAGGGCGTTTTAAAAGAACTTGCTGAAATTGAAAAATTAATTGATAAAAAGGGAAGAGTGCTGTTAAGAGCAAGCGGTACAGAGCCCGTAGTACGCGTAATGGTAGAGTGCGAGGACGAGAAAAATTGTATTGCCTACGCCCACAGAATTGCAGACAAAATAGTTGAAGGGGGCTATGCAGTTGAATAAAAAAGTAAAAACTTCGGAACTGTATGTTTGCGAAAACGACTTTCTAAAACCGCTGTTTGAGAATTCAGTTTATCCCTGGGATATGCTCCCAAAAATAAAAGAATATATTGAAAAGGCAGACAAAAGCAGATTTACCGAAATAGGTGACGGTGTTTTTGTGGGCGAAAACGTAAAAATATCAAAAACTGCAGAACTTCACGGCCCTGCAGTAATAGATGACGGAACAGAACTTCGTCCCGGTGCATATATAAGAGGAGGAGTAATAATAGGTAAAAACTGTGTTATCGGTAATTCCTCCGAACTTAAAAACTGTATTTTGCTTGACGGTGCACAGGTGCCTCACTATAATTATGTGGGAGATTCCGTTCTTGGTAATAAAGCACATCTTGGCGCAGGTACTGTGTGCTCAAACTTAAAAGGTGACGGAAAACCTGTTGTAATTCACGGCGACACCGAAATTGAAACGGGACTTCGTAAAGCAGGGGCTTTTTTAGGTGACGGTGCCGACGCAGGTTGCGGGTGTGTCTTAAACCCCGGCACAGTTATCGGGAAGAATACAAGAGTGTATCCTCTTAATTCCTTAAGAGGCGTGTTTCCCGAAAATAGTATAGTAAAGAGTAATGAAAATGTAGTAAAAATAAAAGTGTAATGTCTTGGACATTACACTTTTTCCATATCTATTCCGTTTTGGTTGTCTATTACAAACTGGACAAAAACTTTTGCTCCCAAATGAAGACCCTCTTCGTTAATATCAAATTTTCCGTTGTGGGCGGGATATTTGCTGTCTGTCCCTAAGGTGAAGAACACGCCGGGGCGTTTCTCCTGCATACGTGAAAAATCTTCTGAGCCCATTTTCTGTTTTGCTAAAAATACATTTTCTTCTCCAACGGCTTTTATTGCAGACAATCTAAGTAACTCTGCCACATAGGGGTTGTTGTATGTGCATACAGACTTGACAGGTCCTGTAACTTTAATTTCTATTCCCAGTTCATTTGCAAGACTGTCTGCTATTTTATTTATTCTTTCAAAAAGATAGTTGCTTACTTCCATATCATAAGTACGCATTGTACCAAGCATTACGCAGTTTTCTGCAACAATGTTTTGTGCAGTACCGCCCTCTATTTTATTTATAGAGCAAAGACATTGCTGTAAGGGGTCAACCTCCCTGCTTAAAAGCAGTTGAAGTGCGCTGTATAAACGAAATGCAACTGCAATAGCGTCAATACCCTTATGAGGTGTTGCCGCGTGGGCGTTCTTACCGAATATTTCTATTTTAAAATGTCTGCTTGATGCCATAAACGGCCCCGGGCGTACACCGATTGTACCTGTTTTTGTTGATGAAACGTGAAGCCCCGCAACTATTGCTACGTCATCTAAAGCACCATTTTCAACCATCATAACGGCACCGCTTTTAATACCCTCTTCGCTGGGCTGGAAAAGCAGTTTTACTCTGCAGTTAAGTTGGTGTTCTATAGATTTTAACGCCTTTGCCGTGCCTAAAAGGATTGCTGTGTGAGCATCGTGTCCGCAGGCGTGCATTAAACCTTCGTTTTTTGACTTAAAGGGCAGGTCTGTTTCCTCAGTAACTTTAAGAGCGTCCATATCAGCCCTTAAACCGATTGTAAAACCTTTTTTGTCAGGGTTTATGTAGCCAACAATACTGCCTTTTCCGTACTGTTCGGTATAGGGTATTCCCATACTTTCCAGTTCTCTTTTTACCAGAGCAACTGTTTTTGGTAAATCAAAGTCAATTTCGGGATACATGTGTATTTCCCGACGCAGTTTTATAATGTAATCTTTGTCAATGTTAAACATAGTTGTTTCTCCTTTTGTTTGTATGTGTAAAGTTTAGCACAGTTTTGTAATAATTTCAATACTTTCACAAAAAAACTACTTGACAAATAAAATATATTATGTTACACTGTAATATAATTTCAAACGCAACGAAGCGGACTAGTACGCAAAAACTTTCGCCTTGAGAGAGATGCCGGGTGGTGAGAGGCATTGGGAGAGATTTGCAGAACTCACCGCGGAGCGGCTGTCGTGAAAATTGCAGTAATGGCAGACGGGAACTCCCGTAACAGAGTTAAGATGTGTTGGCATCTAAGGTGCATCCTTTTACAGGGTGAAGAAGAGTGGTACCGCGGAAACGTAGGATAATTATAACGTTTTCGTCTCTTTAAGTATAACAA
>JAFQVC010000095.1 GCA_017408205.1 Clostridia bacterium
CAGGCGGTCACGGTCAGTTCGGTCACGTATGGATTGAATTTGAGCCGGGTGAAAAGGAAGAACTTACATTTGAAGAAAAAATCTTTGGCGGTGCAGTTCCGAAGAACTATTTCCCTGCAGTTGAAAAGGGTTTACAGGAATGTATATTACACGGTGTATTGGCAGGATACCCTGTTGTTAACTTAAAAGCAACATTGGTTGACGGCTCATACCACCCTGTTGATTCATCTGAAATGGCGTTTAAGGTTGCGGCGTCTTTGGCATACAAAAAAGGTATGGAAGAAGCATCACCAATGTTGCTTGAGCCAATCGGTCATCTTGAGGTATTAGTTCCCTCAGAAGTAATGGGCGATATTATAGGTGATATAAACAAACGCCGTGGCAGAGTTCTTAATATGGAGCCGTACGACAAGAAAAATCAGAAAGTTACTGCAGAAGTACCACTTAGCGAAGTACATAAGTATGCAACAGATTTACGTTCAATGACACAGGGCAGGGGCTCTTTCACAATTGAGTTTGAAAGATATGAAGAAGCACCTGCACAGATTGCAGAAAAGATTATAGAAGAAAGTAAAAAAGAACAATAAAATAAAATTAACCCTGTAGCACTATGCTACAGGGTTTTTGTTGTTTTTGAATCACGTTTTTTCATAAGATACATATTAATCTCAGCCCCTATAAACATAAGATACATACAGAAGTACAGCCACAGCATAAGAATAAATATGGCGGTTAAGCTTCCGTATATATAGGAGTAGTTTGAAAAATTGTCAATATAAAACGAAAACAGATATGAGAAAATTAGCCAGCCCACTGCGGAAAATACTGCACCGGGGAACTGGTCTTTTATTTTGTTTTTTCCGTTGGGTGTTACTGTATAAACAAAAAGGAAAAACAACACTAAAACTGCAAGAGTTACTAAAGTTCTTACGCTTAGAATGATTGCAGTCATATTAATCAGATTCGGGAAAAATCTTGCAATCAGTTCGGAAATTCTGTTACCAAATACCATTATAATAAGCATTACACCGAAAAGCATTGCAAGTAATACAGTGTATCCGCAGGAAATTGCACGGAGCACAAAATAATTTCTTGTTTCGTTTTTTCTGTAAATTACGTTAAGTCCTCTTGAAACAGAAAGCATACCTACTGATGCAGACCACAGAATAATTAAAGCAGAAATTGAAAAAACTGTTACAGACGTGTTTTGGGATATCTCGTTAATTACTGTTACGATAAGATTGGTAATGGAATTGGGTACGAAATCCACAGTTAATATTTCTATAATCATATCGTAAATTGAAAGGAACTTAAGAGCGCTTAAAATAAGTATTACAAAGGGAAAGAAAGCAAGCATTATAAAAAATGCTGATTTTGCCGAGAAGGCGTCTATATGGTCCTTTGAAATATAATTTATCGTATCGCCGATTTTTTTAAAAAATTTTTTCAATTTCTCACTTCCTTTCATTTTATTATTATACAGTAATTTTAAAAAATAGTCAACATTCCAAAAATTGATGTAATTGTTTTATATAAATTGACAATAATAACAAAGAACGGAGGTATATTATGAAAAAAATATTAAGTATAATTATGATTTCTGTAATTTTGATTTGTACTACAGCATGCGGTGAGGGCGTAGGAACGTCTGCAGATGTTCATGTTTTTTACTACACTTACAGCGACACTTATATATCAAGCGTACGCTCTGCACTTGACAACGAACTTAACAAATTAGGTGTGTCATATCAGGATTATGACAGCAACGGTAACCAGACTACGCAGACTGAACAGGTGCAGACTGCCATTACAAAAGGGGCAAAGGTGATTATAGTAAATATAGTAAACACGGGCTCCGACGATGCCGCAAACGGTATTGTTTCTCTGGCAAAAGGTGCAGGTATTCCCGTAATTTTCTTTAACAGAGAAGTGTCTGACGATGTAGTTAAAAGTTACGACAAATGCGTGTTTGTAGGTACAGATGCTGCAGAGGCGGGACATATGCAGGGAGAAATGATTGGAGAATATATAGTAGATAACTTTGCAGATGTTGACAAAAACGGAGACGGAAAAATTTCTTATGTTATGTTCAAAGGCGAAGAGGGAAACAACGAGGCGATTTACAGAACACAGTATGCAGTGGAGGATGCTGACAAGGTGCTGACAGGAGCGGGCAAACAACCCCTTTCTTTTTACGACCCTGCAAACCCCAACAGATATCTTGTTGACAAAAACGGACAATGGTCTGCCGCTGCCGCAAACGAGTATATGACTA
>JAFQVC010000096.1 GCA_017408205.1 Clostridia bacterium
AAGAACGCCTGTGTGTTCCAGAAGGCGGTCTGCAAGAGTACTTTTGCCGTGGTCAATATGGGCAATAATACAAAAATTCCTGATGTTATCTGACATTTTGGTCCTCCAATAAATAATACTATGTATAGTATAACACATAACGGTGGTACATTTCAAATATTTTCTTGACTATTTTACGATTTTTTTATATAATCTTCTTCAAGGAGAGGAAATTATGAACAGTATTACAATAACTCCAAAAGAATTAAACGGAAGTGTTATTATACCTCCGTCAAAATCCATAAGCCACAGAGCCATTGTCTGTGCCTCCCTTGCACACGGTATATCAGAACTAAGAAACGTGGGCGACTCGGAGGATATAAAAGCCACAATTGAATGTATGTCGGCACTTGGTGCAAAAATAACCCGCTATGACGACAGATTGTTAATTGACGGAACTAATACTTTAAACGTATCAGCACCTGTTAAACTAAACTGCAGAGAAAGTGGCTCAACTTTAAGATTTCTAATTCCTTTGGCACTTCTTGCAACAAAAAAGGTTACTTTTGACGGAAGCGGACGCCTTCCCAAAAGACCCCTTGACACATATCTTAACCTTTTTGATAAATGCGAAATAGAGTACAACAAATGCACTCTTGACTACCTGCCCCTTACAGTTAAAAGCGGCGACATATCGGGAAAAATTAAAGTCGAAGGAAATATCAGCAGTCAGTTTATAAGCGGTCTTTTGTTTACGTTACCTCTATATTCCGAAGACAGTGAAATCATTGTAACTACGCCCCTTGAATCAAAGGCATACGTTGATTTAACAATTGATGTTATGCAACAGTTTGGCGTAACAGTCACCAATCACAGATACAAAAAATTCAAAATAAAAGGTGGGCAACAATATAAGCCCTGTAATTACACCGTAGAAGCAGACTATTCTCAGGCGGCATTTTTCCTTGCAGCAGGGGCAATCGGTAACTTCGTGGTTTGCAAAGGTCTTAACACAGAAACAAAACAAGGTGACAAAAAAATAATAGATATTATTAAAAAGATGGGCGGAAAAGTGATAATCGATAAAGATAAAGGCATTTCAGCACTTCCCTCCAATCTTCACGGGTGCACAATAGATGTTTCCCAGATTCCCGACTTAGTTCCTGCAATTGCAGTACTTGCAATCAACGCAACAGGGGAAACAGTAATAAAAGGTGCTTCCAGATTGCGCTTAAAAGAAAGTGACCGTCTCACTACAGTTGCACAGCAGTTAAATTCCATTGGCGGAACGATAATTGAAAAGGGTGATTCTCTTATAATAGAGGGCACGGAAAAACTATCGGGAGGCGCAACAAACAGTTGCAACGACCACAGAATAGCAATGGCTATTGCAATTGCATCTTCCGTTTGCGAAGAAATAGTAACAATTGATGATTATAAATGTACTGATAAATCTTATCCCCAGTTCTGGAATGACTACATTTCTTTGGGCGGTAACATCGATTTTTGGGATAACTAATAAAAAGGTTGCGGATTATTCCGCAACCTTTTTTATACCTAAATACTTATATGCAAGTTCTGTTACCATTCTTCCTCGTGGCGTTCTGTTAATAAAGCCCCTTTGCATTAAAAACGGCTCATATACGTCTTCTATGGTAAGGGGGTCCTCCCCAATTGTTGCCGCTAAAGTTTCAAGACCAACGGGGCCTCCGCCAAAAGTAGTAATAATAGTGTTTAAAATATTTTTGTCTATTTTGTCAAGACCTGTTTTGTCAACCTCTAAAAGATTAAGTGCCATATCAGCAACTTCTTTTGTAATAACGCCGTCTGCTTTAATTTGTGCATAATCACGGACTCTTCTTAAAAGTCTGTTTGCAATTCTCGGTGTTCCTCTTGAACGGGAGGCAATTTCATAAACCCCCTCTTCTTTTGCACTTATATCAAGAATTTTTGCAGACCTTTTTACAATGCTGCAAAGTTCCTCGTCCGAATACATTTCAAGTCGGAACATTACGCCGAATCTGTCACGAAGAGGTGCAGACAACTGCCCTGCCCTTGTAGTTGCACCAATCAAAGTAAACTTCGGCAAATCAAGGCGTATTGAACGTGCTGACGGACCTTGTCCTACAATAATATCTATTGCTCCGTCCTCCATTGCAGGGTATAAAACTTCTTCTATAGACCTGTTGAGACGGTGTATCTCGTCTATAAACAAAATGTCATTTTCAGAAAGATTGGTTAAAAGTGCCGCAAGGTCTCCCTGCTTTTCAATAGCAGGACCGCTTGTAACTCTTATATTTACCCCCATTTCGTTGGCAATAACACCTGCAAGGGTGGTTTTACCAAGTCCGGGAGGGCCGTACAAAAGAACGTGGTCCATTGGCTCGTTTCTTAACTTTGCCGCCTTTATAAATATTTCAAGGCTTTCTTTGGCATTTTCCTGACCTACATACTCTTCTAATGTACGGGGTCTTAAAGTCACCTCAAAGTTTCCGTCCTCCGAAATAT
>JAFQVC010000097.1 GCA_017408205.1 Clostridia bacterium
GCTATTGAATTATATGCTCTTATTGCTCAGGTACTTGCAATATCCAAAAATGCAGACGCCCATTGTCAAAGCATTATAAGTGAACTTCGCGAGTATGAAAACTGTATAAAAAGAGACGGAAAGCAACTGTCTTTAGAGCAACTTTTGTGGTATGCAAGGGCTCTTGTGGCAGCCAACCAACCATCAAGTGCGGCAACAAGATACTCTATGGCGGCAGATATACATTACAAAAACAAAAACTATGTTGCGACAGATTCTGTCTATAAAGAAAGTTACAATAAAACAGGAATATTTACAAACTGGGGAACTGACAAATTCTTTAAACTGGCATATTCAAGAAGTTGTATAAGTAATATGACAAAAGACGACCACCAGTTTTGTATAGATGCTTATTTTGAATCCAACAGTAATAACGAGGGACCACTTTCTACAAGCCTTGGCAATATGGCGTGGCATTATATAAAACTTGGTAATAACAAAGAAGCGGTCAGCCGTTGTGAGAGCGCTATTGTATTTGGCAACAACGAGCCCTATGTATATCACAATCTCGTTGAGGCGTGTATGAATTTAAGTCAGTACGATAAGGCATACAAGACTTTTGAAAAAATGGACAAATTAAATATTTCCTATCAACCGTGGAAAAAGGCAGAATGTATTTACCATGGAAATCTTTTTGGTGACCGGTCACGGAGTGAGGCGGAGGTTTTGTATAAACAACAGATAAGTGTTCACGGTTTTCACATTCACTCCTGTTATATGCTTCTTTTTATATGTAAATCTGATCTTGAGGCTTGTCAGTACGGTCTGAAATACATTGTTAACGAGAAAAAAGAAACAGAAGTGTACAGGCAGGCGGCAGAGACTTATTTAAGACGTGCCCGAAGTTCAGGTGATAAAGTTCATATAAGTATTGCCCTTGACTACAATCCCGAAGAAAAGAAAAAGGTAGAAGAACAAGAAGCACAGGAAAGAAAACGCCTTGTAGAACAACGTCTTGAAAGAGAACGCCTTGAAAGGGAAAGACAGGAAAAACTTCGTCTGGCGGCAGAACAACAGGAAAAACAACGTCTGGAAATGGAGCGTCTTGAAAAAGAAAGACAGGAAAGAGAAGAACGAGAGAGACAGGAACTTCTGAAAAAGAAAGAGGAAGAAGAACTTCTTATGGTCTTACTGTAAATATTGACAAACAGTCGTAAATAGTGTAAAATAACATATTATTCTTATTATATTTTGGAGGACCTATGGCAAAAATCGATGATTTGGTAAATGAATATGTATATATGCAGAAAAATAATGTAAATATAGAGCCGGAATACTATCAGAAGTATGACGTTAAAAGAGGACTTCGTAACCAGAATGGTACAGGTGTATTAGTTGGTCTTACATCTATCGGTGATGTTCACGGATACATTATTGACGAAAACGAAAAGGTTAACGTTGAGGGTAGACTACGATTTCGCGGTGTTGACGTTAACGATTTGGTGGAGGCATGTGAAAAAGAAGATAGATTTGGTTTTGAAGAAACTGCCTTTTTGTTGTTGTTCGGCAACTTGCCCACAAAACAGCAACTTAAAGACTTCTGCGAAGCATTGGCTGAACTTCGTGAACTGCCCAACAACTTTACGGAAGATTCTATTCTTAAGTTCCCGAGCAACGACGTTATGAATAAACTTGCACGTTCAGTTCTTACTTTGTATTCCGAAGACGAAAAAGCAGGGGACACCTCTTATGAAAATGTAATCAGACAATCTATGGAATTGATTGCCCGTTTCCCCATAATTGTTGCACAGGCATATCAGACTAAAAAACATTATTTTGACGGTGAAAGTTTGTTTTTGCATAAAAACGTAAAGGAATATTCAACTGCTGAAAACTTCTTACATATTCTAAGACCTGACAATAAGTTTACTCATGAAGAAGCAAGACTTTTAGACCTTTGTATGATACTTCATGCGGAGCATGGCGGAGGTAACAACTCGGCATTTACTACTCACGTTGTTTCTTCTTCGGGAACAGATACATATTCTGTTGTTGCTGCGGCGGTATGTGCATTAAAGGGGCCTAAACACGGTGGCGCAAACCACAAGGTTATGGCAATGATGAACGAAATCAAAGAGAATGTAAAAGACTGGACAGATAAAGAAGAAGTGTCAGCATATCTTATGAAAATTCTAAAGAAAGAAGCCTTTGACAAGTCAGGACTTATTTACGGTATGGGACACGCAGTATATACAATTTCTGACCCCAGGGCAGTACTGCTTAAAAGAAATGCAAAACGCCTTGCTCTTGAAAAGAATGCAATGGCGGAATTTGAACTGTATAACCTTGTTGAGGAACTTTCACCTGCATTGTTCTGCCAGTACAAAGGCGTTACAAGACCAATATGTGCAAACGTGGATTTGTACAGTGGTTTTGTATATTCTATGCTTAACATATCTGAGGACTTATACACTCCGCTTTTTGCAATGGCGAGAATTGTTGGCTGGTGTGCTCATCACATTGAAGAGATAACGTACGGCGGAAAGATTATAAGACCTGCATACAAGAGTGTTGCAAAAAAAGTACAATACACTTCTATTACAGAAAGATAAAGGGCTGTAAAAAAAGTGCAGACCGCAAAAAGATGGGAAATAAGATAACTTAACATTATTGTCGAAAAAGGTCGAAAGACCTTTTTCCTTTTATTTATATCTTTTTGCTCTAAACAAACTTCACCTCTCGGTGTACCTTTGTACACCTTCGGGTTACCCCTGCGGGTTCAGTTTGTTCATTCTGCCTCTTTTTTTCCTACCCCTATAATAAAAAAGGGCTGTAAAAAAAGTGCAGACCGCAAATTATTAATAATGAGAAACGACGGTTTTACCGTCGTTTTTTTATGCCGACTTTTGTTACAAAAAATCCTTTGTGCAAATTTACTATAAAAACATTGTAACTTTGTTAAGTTTTTTGATAAAAATTACTATGAATTTTGCTTAAAATATGAAATAATATAAAGTAGATAGTGTGTTATTTGCACAAGAACAGGAGGACAATAGTTTATGAGACAATTTGGAATTGACGACATTAGAAATGTTGGTATTTTAGGACACGGCGGAGCAGGAAAAACATCTCTTGCAGAAGCGATTTTTAAATTTGCGGGTGTTTCCGACAGATTTGGTAAAGTTGCAGACGGTACAACTGTAACTGACTACGACCCCGAGGAAATTAAACGTAAAATTTCTATTAACTCAGCAATTGCTTCTTTTGAATATAACGATACAAAGATTAACATTATAGATACTCCCGGATTTTTTGATTTTGTAGGCGAGATTGTTCAGTCGGTAAGAGTTATTGACTCTGCGGTAATCGTGCTCAGCGGTAAATCAGGTGTTACCGTAGGTGCTGAAAAATCATGGGATTACTGTGTTGGCAGAAACATTCCCAAGATTATGTTCATAAACAAAATGGACGACGAGCACGCTGATTTCCACAAAGTAATGGAACAGTTAAGAGACAAGTTCGGTAAAACTGTTGCACCTTTCCAGGTGCCCATTATCGAAAACTACAAAATGCTTGGATTTGTTGACGTGGTAAGTATGAAAGCGAAATACTTCCAGGACGGTCCGCTAAGAGAAGAAGAAATTCCCGCTTCTATGATGGCAGAGGTTGAGCCGATACGCGATATGATTATCGAGTCTGCAGTAGAAACAAGCGAAGAATTAATGGAAAGATTCTTTGACGGCGATACATTTACTGTTGACGAAATCAAAAAAGCAGTGAAGGCAGGCGTAAGAGAGGGTACATTGGTTCCCGTTCTTTGCGGTAGTGCTCTTACCAACAGAGGTCTTGGCGTACTTCTTGATTCAATTCTTAAGTACTTACCTGCACCCAGTGATGCACAGCCCGAAATTACAACTGCTGGTGACGAAATTGCCTATGACAAGAACGCGACCTTCTCAGCTCTTGTATTTAAAACAGTAGCAGACCCATTTGTTGGAAAACTTTCTTACTTCAAAGTTTGCTCAGGTGAAATAAAGGCGGACTCAACTGTATATAACTCATCAATCAAAGCCAATGAAAAGATTGGTAAATTATACTATACATTTGGTAAAAAGCAGTCAGAAACACCTGTAATTACCGCAGGCGATATCGGTGCAGTTGCAAAACTTGCAGGAACAAAAACAGGACACACACTTTGTGCTGTTGGTTCCGATATCGAGATAGAGGGTATTGATTTCCCTGTTGCCAACCTTTCTCTTGCGATTGTTCCCAAAGCAAAAGGCGACGAAGAAAAAATAAGTTCAGGTCTGCAGAAACTTTGTGACGAAGATTTAACAATAAAAATCGGCAACAACACAGAAACAAAAGAAATGATTATTTCGGGTGTAGGCGAAATGCATCTTGACGTAATTGTAAGCAAATTGCAGTCAAAATTCGGCGTAGGCGTTGATTTGAAAGAGCCCAGAGTTCCGTACAGAGAAGCAATCCGTAAAAAGGTTAAAGTTGAAGGTAAACACAAGAAACAATCAGGCGGTCACGGTCAGTTTGGTCACGTATGGATTGAATTTGAGCCGGGTGAAAAGGAAGAACTTACATTTGAAGAAAAAATCTTTGGCGGTGCAGTTCCCAAGAACTACTTCCCTGCCGTTGAAAAGGGTTTGCAGGAATGTATTTTACACGGTGTGTTGGCGGGTTATCCCGTTGTCAACTTAAAAGCCACATTGGTTGACGGTTCATACCACCCCGTTGATTCATCTGAAATGGCGTTTAAGGTTGCGGCGTCTTTAGCATACAAAAAAGGTATGGAAGAAGCATCACCTATGTTGTTAGAACCAATCGGTCATCTTGAGGTATTAGTTCCGTCAGAAGTTATGGGCGATATTATCGGTGACATTAACAAACGCCGAGGCAGAGTTCTTAATATGGAACCGTATGATAAGAAAAATCAGAAAGTTACTGCAGAAGTACCACTTAGCGAAGTACATAAGTATGCAACAGATTTACGTTCAATGACACAGGGCAGGGGCTCTTTCACAATTGAGTTTGAAAGATATGA
>JAFQVC010000013.1 GCA_017408205.1 Clostridia bacterium
AAGACGAGATGTTGATGCAATGGAAAAAGACGGTCTGTTAAAACGAGTTTACGGGGGAGTAACTTTAAACAAAGAGGATATGCCGCTGACATTACGCAGTTTTCAGCACGCCGACGAAAAAGACGAAATAGGAAAGCAAGCGGCGCAACTTGTAAAAGACGGTCAGACAATTTTTATAGACTCTTCTTCTACCGCCCTGCACATATTGCCTTACATTAAACACAAAAAAGATATGACGGTAATAAGCAACAGCCAGAAAGTCATTGAAACTCTGGCGCTCACCAACAACAAGTTGATTTTGACAGGGGGAGAACTGATACCCCGAAATCTTGCTTATGTGGGGGAACTTGCCTGCCGTTCCCTTGATATGTACCGCCCCGAACTGGTATTTTTCTCAAGTCAGGGAATAGATATTAACGGTGAAATTACCGACGTGTCGCAAAGTGAAACTGCCTTAAGACGGGCGGCAATCAAACGCGGAATACAAACAGTATTTTTATGCGACAGCAGTAAGGCGGGTAAAATTTACACCCATCACGTCTGCTATAAAAACGAACTGACAAAAATTATTACTGACAGTAATTTCCCAAAAGAATACTTATAAAAAAAGACGCCTGACGGCGTCTTTTTTTAATATGCAATTTTTAAAATCTCAAGTATTTTATCGTAGTCAAGGTCTGTTAAACTTTGTATTGTTCTTGTTTTGCCGAATGTGGTGAGATACGCAATTCTTGGAAGCGCATCTTCTTTTATACCAAATTCTCTTATACTTTTAGGCATTCCGATTGAGGCAAAGAACTGTGCCATTTTTTCAACGCCAAGACGTGCGCACTCCATATCATCTTCCTCGTTCACATCAAATACACCACGTGCAAACCCTGCAAAACGTGACGGGTCATTTTTATACATATATTTTCCCCAGGCAGGTAAAAGCACTGCAAGTCCTGCACCGTGGGGCACAAAATCAAACTCACCGCTTAAGCCGTGTTCAATCTGGTGAACACAAAGGTAGTATTCCCGTCCGCAATCGGTAAGACCGTTATGTGAAATACTTGACGCCCACATAAGATTTGCCCTTGCATCATAATCATCGGGTTTTTCCACTGCAACTGCACCGGCGCTTACCACCGCTTTCATAAGACCTTCAGAAATTCTGTCAGTCAGTTCTGTGGGAGGATAGGGTGTAAAATAACGTTCAAGAGTATGAGCCATAATATCTACTACACCGCAGGCAGTCTGGTATTTACTTACTGTAAAAGTAAGTTCGGGATTACAAATTGAAAACTTGCATCTGTTATACTCCCCATTGAAGCCCCGTTTCATATTTTCTTCCATATTTGTTATTACAGCCGAATTACTCATTTCACTCCCTGCTGCAGATATAGTCAGGATACTCGCAACGGGTATAGAAGTTTTCGGCTTAATTTTTCGTGAAATAACGTCCCATACATCGCAGTTGTTTGCGGCGGCAACTGCCGTTGCCTTACAGGAATCAATAACGCTTCCTCCGCCCACAGCCAGAATCATTTCCACTTTTTCTTTTTTTGCAACTTCTGCCGCTTTACGGACAAAATCAAGTTTAGGATTTGGCTCAACACCGCCCATTTCCACAACTTCAATATTATTTTCTTTTAAACTGTTCATTACAACATCGTAAAGTCCTGATTTTTTTATACTTTCCTTGCCGTACTGCATCATTATTTTTTTGTAGCCGTATTCGGTAATTATTTTTCCTACTTCTTTTTCTTTGCCTTTTCCAAAATATACTTTTGTATAGGCGTTATACATAAAATCAAGCATTGGTTTCATCTCCATATCAAAAACTGTGTCAGCGTTTTGCTGACACAGTTTTAAAATTAGAATGTGTTTGGTGTTACGGTTTCCCTATGCCATAGGGCACGTGTATGTCCTGACGGACGCAGTCCTCCCGGTTCACCGCAGAAGATATCAAGAATTTCTTCTTCAAGTTCTAAAATTCTGTCCAGTTTACCGTCAACATAATCCTGCAAAGTTTCTGTGCAATGCTCAACTCTTTGCATAAGACCACCAAGACGGATGTTTTGAACATCAAAACCGTAAGGTTTATTCTCTTTCATCCACTGGTTGCGGAATGCAACATAGAACTTCTTAAGCAGTTTGCTTACAGTTTTAAGGTCTTTGATTATTGCTTTTAATTCCTCTTTATTGTTTTCCTTATACGCCTTTCTTATTCTTAAGCCCATATTGGCTTTTAGTGCAAGAACTTTGCACAGCCAGTACTGGGTTTCAAACAAGTAGCCATAAGTTTCGTCTTTTGTAAGAGGAGAAAGTTTTCTTGCCATCTGAGCAAATTTCTCAGGTGTATCCTCAGTTGTGTACTGGTCATAAAGACCTGTAAACAAATCATTGTACAAAAGATATTTACTTCCGTTTGATGTTTCATCACCGAAAAGGGTATCCAGATACACAAACTTGTCGTATGAAATACCAAAGCGTTTTTTGAACTTTGCCTTAATATCTGACATCTTGAAGTTGCCTTTTGCAAATTCTGAATTGCAGAACAAAGAAGGTATTGTCGCGAATTTAGAAACTTCTGCACCGTCATCTCCCCAAAGAGTAATAATAAAGTTTTCAACCTTATTGTCTATACATGCTTTTGTGGATAACTTTGCGGCTTTTACTGCATACTGATTCAGAGGAGACATTCCGAAACTTGTCCAGAGAGAGTTTGCAAACCAGGTGCCGTCTTTAATCTTTTTGTGTGCTTTAAACATTTTGTTTAAGTGTTCTTTGTTTCTTGCATAGTAGTCCCAGTAAACCAACTGAACATTATCAGGAATCAAATCGCCAACATTAGCGTCAATTTTTGCGTTACTGTCATAATAGTTACCGCCTGCTGCAAGGCGG
>JAFQVC010000098.1 GCA_017408205.1 Clostridia bacterium
ACACAGTTGGTACCCATCTGGTTAATAGTTTTTACTGTATCAAGAAGTGATTCACCTTTTTTTGTACTTGAGGTTGAGGTGGCAAGCCCTCCTGCCATTCCTCCCATATATTTAACTGCGCTTTCAAAAGAAAGTTTTGTTCGTGTACTGTTTTCACAAAACAATGTTACAATGGACTTTCCTTGCAAATAAACAGTTCTTTTTGTAGGTTGATTTATAATGAATTTCATAGTTTTTGCCACATCTAAAATCTCTTCAATTTGCTGACGGCTTAATTGCTTAATACCAAGCAGGTCCTTTTGTCCGTGAAACATACTTTAATCTTCCTTTCGCAGATATTTTGTAAATCTTTGTGGTGTATCTGTTTTAAATTCCATATACTCTTTGGTTTTGGGGTGGATAAAGCCCACCGTTACCGCGTGCAACAGTTGTGCTTTTTCGGTAAATTTGCTTTTTTTAGGTCCGTAAACGGGGTCTCCTGCTACGGGATGACCTATTGACGACATATGCACTCTTATCTGATGGGTGCGTCCCGTTTCAAGCCGACACTTAACAAAACAGTATCCGTTATACCTGCCTAAAACTGTATAATGAGTTACGGCGTTTTTTGAATTTTTGTCTGTAACACACATCTTTTTCCTGTCGGAATGATGTCTGCCGATTGGTGCATCTATTGTGCCTTCGTCCTGTTTTATATTACCGTGAACAATGGCTATATACTCTCTGGTTAACGTATGTGCTTTGATTTGTTCTGACAGATGAAGGTGCGCTTCGTCATTTTTGGCTACAAGTAAAAGTCCCGAAGTGTCTTTATCTATTCTGTGAACAATACCCGGGCGTATTACCCCGTTTATTTCTGACAAACTGTCTTTACAATGATTTAAAAGTGCGTTTACCAAAGTTCCGTTATAGTTCCCTGCCGCAGGATGCACCACCATTCCCTGGGGCTTATTTACTACAAGCATACAGTCGTCCTCGTAAACTATGTCAAGGTCTATATCCTCCGCCTCTAAACTAAGTTCTTTTGGCGGCGGAACGGTTATGATAACTGTTTGTCCCTCTTTAAGTTTGGTATTGGCTTTGGCGGGCTTACCGTCAACTGTTACAAGACCTTCAGAAATAAGGTTCTGCACGTGGGAGCGTGTAAGTTCCGTTACCTGCTCCGATATGAACTTGTCAACCCTTTGTCCGTCAGTTGCTATCAAATCAATTCTTTTCATTTTTGTTCTCAAAAAAAATCACCCATACAGCAAATAATATTGCACCTACTACCACGCAGCAGTCTGCAATATTAAATACAGGGTAATTTATCACTCTGAAATCTATAAAATCCACAACAAAACCGTTATATATTCTGTCTATAAGGTTGCCAACTGCACCTGCAATAACAAGAGCAGATGAAAACTTTACAAGTTTTTGCTGGGGTTTGTATTTTAAAAGCATAAATATAATACCACCAATAATAACAATTGTGGTAATTACAAAGAACCAGCGCCCGCCTTTATACATACCAAAGGCAGCGCCTGTGTTCTCCACATAAGTAAAGTGAAGTATATCTTTTATAACGGGGATAGATGTGTTTTGCAAATACAATGTTGCCAGGCGTTTGCTAATTAAATCAGCCGCCAAAGACAATACAAATATTAAAATCATCATACTTTGCAAAACCCCCTTATTCAAAATTTGCCGCAAATTAAAATTAATTTGCGGCTAATTTCATTTCTTTAATTTACTCACAGTCGTCACAGTCACAGCAATCGCAGTCGTCAAATTCCAATTCAACTTCCTGACCGCAGTTAGGACAAGCGATTTCTTCGTCATTTTCCAAATCTTCCATATAAACGAAGAAGTCTTCGTTACAGTTAGGGCAATTTACAACAAATGGCTCATCGCAATCGCAGTCGCAATCGCAATCGTCTTCGCCGTAAACTTCGTCTTCCAACTCGAACACTTTGTCTGAAAGTTCATCGATGCTTTCGTCCATAAATTCAAGTTCGTCAGCAATTTCACCAAGTGCTGAAATAATTTCTGTTAAAAGTTTGCCTTCATTTGTGTTTGTATCAATTTTCATACCCTCTGCCAAACCGCAAAGATATGAAACTTTTTCTGAAATAATTGACATTTATTTATCCTCCTATGCTCTTTCCATGTATTCGCCTGTTCTTGTATCAATTCTTATTACTTCGCCTTCATTGATAAACAAGGGAACATTGATTACAGCGCCTGTTTCCAATGTTGCAGGTTTTGTTGCACCTGTTGCAGTATTACCTTTAACACCTGGTTCTGTTGCTGTTACTGTAAGTTCTACAAAGTTCGGCGGCTCAACACCGAAAACATTGCCTTTATAAGAAAGAATTCTTACGATATCATTTTCTTTAACAAATTTAAGAGCATCACCAAGTTGGCTGCTGTTTAATGGCAACATATCAAATGTTTCCTGATCCATAAAGTAGTACAAATCACCGTCATTGTATGAATACTGCATATCTTTTCTTTCAATATGTGCTTTTGGCATTTTATCTGTAGGACGGAAAGTTTGCTCAACTGTTGCACCTGTAATAACATTTTTAAGTTTTGTTCTTACAAACGCCGCACCTTTACCCGGTTTAACGTGTTGGAATTCAATAATCTGATAAACGTTACCTTCCATCTCAAAGGTAACACCGTTTCTAAAATCACCTGCTGAAATCATGTATAAATACCTCCATTACAATTTGATTATATTTTACACTATTTTGTTAATAATTTCAAGTATTTTTTAACATTTTTCTTAATATAATGTATTTTATGTAATTTTGCAATAAATTTATTAATATATTGTAACTTTTATTGACTATCTTTTAAAAAAGTATTATAATATTTTTAAAATATTATGGTAGGAGTAATCAATATGAAAAAATTATTAGCAATTATCACGGTACTTTGTCTTGTACTGTCCGGTTTCTCCGTAATGGCAGAACCTGTTGACGAAACCGACGACGTTCAGGCAATAGCCGAAGAACCTGTAGTTGAAGAAGACACAGTGGAAACTGAAATGTTTTTGAAAATCGGTTTTGACAAATCAGCCCACTACACTCAGTTAATGAAAATCCCCGCAGACTATTATGATATGTATGAAGAAAACAAAGATGCAATGATTGATGCATACCTGCAGGCGGGTATGAGTTTTGACATATATAAAGACGGCGAACAGGGATACATCGAAGTAACAAGCGATACATTGGCAGGGGACCCCATTAACTTCAGTTCAAACGGTAATACTTCAGTAGGTTATACCTTGGCAGAA
>JAFQVC010000099.1 GCA_017408205.1 Clostridia bacterium
CCGTCAATTTCGGGAATTGCTCTTGAAATTATAACGCTCATAGCATAAGGCATATAGTTTTTTTCCAGAGTTTCTGTTATATGCTGCTGTGTATGTTCCATTTTAAATGGTCTTCCTCTCTTATTTTAATTCTTGAACCTTATCTGTTCTTTCCCAGGGCAAATCAACATCTGTTCTGCCGAAATGTCCGTAAGAAGATGTCTGTTTGTAAATGGGACGTCTTAAATCAAGCATTTTAATAATTGATGCAGGACGAAGGTCAAACACTTTGTTTACTCTTTCTTCTATTTCTGCAACAGGAATTTTTTCTGTGCCGAAAGTATCAATTCTTACGCTTAAGGGCTTTGCAACGCCTATTGCGTACGCAATCTGTATTTCGCACTTGTCTGCAAGACCTGCAGCAACTACGTTCTTTGCAACATAACGTGCAGCATAAGATGCGCTTCTGTCAACTTTCGTGGGGTCTTTTCCTGAGAACGCACCGCCGCCGTGACGTGCATATCCACCGTAAGTATCAACAATAATTTTTCTGCCTGTAAGACCGCTGTCCCCGTGAGGTCCGCCAATTACAAACTTACCTGTGGGGTTTATATAAATTTTAGTGTCATTATCCATAAGATGTGCAGGAATTATCTCATTTACTACATATTTTTTCAAATCTTCTGCAATTTGCTCCTGACTTACATCTTCGCTGTGCTGGGTAGAAATAACTATTGTATCCACACGTACAGGTTTATCGTCAACGTACTCTACAGTTACCTGAGTTTTGCCATCGGGACGAAGATAATCAACTATACCCTGTTTTCTTATATCTGTTAAGCGTTTTGCAAGTTTGTGTGCCAAAGAGATAGGCATAGGCATAAGTTCTTCTGTTTCATTACAAGCAAAGCCGAACATCATACCCTGGTCACCTGCACCGATATCAAGGCCGTCACCTTGTCCCTCTTTTGCTTCTTTTGATTTGTCAACGCCAAGGGCGATATCTGCTGACTGCTCGTCAATTGCGGAAATAACCGCACAGGTATCGCAGTCAAATCCGTATTTTGCTCTGTCATAACCGATTTCGCGTATGGTTTCTCTTGCCACTTTCTGAATGTCAACATAACACTCAGTTGATATTTCACCCATTACAAGAACAAGTCCTGTGGTGCATGCTACTTCGCAGGCAACTCTGGCGTTGGGGTCGTTTTTATAAATTTCATCAAGGACTGCATCGGAAATAGCGTCGCAAATTTTATCCGGATGCCCCTCTGTTACTGATTCTGATGTAAAAAATTTTCTTTCCATTTCTTTATCCTCCGTACATAAACAAAATAACACACAGTAATTATATATCAGTTTTTAATAAAAATCAATGTAAATTTTGAAAAAACTATTGCATTTCAAGAAAATATGTACTATAATTATAATACCATAGATATTATGTAAGTGTCTTTAAAAGGATGTGAATGCTATGAAAAAGTTAAGAATTCTATCTGCATTAATTACGGCGGTGCTTGTAATTTCCTTTTCTGCGTATGCTGCACCTGCAACTATTGCACCGGGGCAGACAGGTGGTAACGGAAACTTTATTGTAATCCAGAACCCGCCCACAGACAAGGCAGCCACATTTGATAAATCGTATATTATTTCGGGCTACGGAAAACAGGGTGTTAATGTTTACATCTACAAACTTGAAAACGGAACCTATGTTAAAACAGATTATTCATGGACAATAGGTGCAAGCGGTATGTTCTTCAAGAAAATCAACCTTACCAAAGGCACAAACGCTCTTATCTGCTACGCAGAAGACGGCGGTGTATCACAGTCAGTTTATTTGCAGATTACTTATCTTGGAACTGATTTGACAAACAAAATAAATGACATAAGAATAGGTCTTGACACACTTAAGTAATTAAATACCGAAACACGACTCGTGTTTCGGTTTTTTTATACAGAGGGATTTACTATGAAAAAAGAAACCATAAAAAACATAATACTTACCCTTCTTATAGTAAACTGTATTCAGTTAACAGGGCAAATCTGGCTTAACGAAAAATTATGGCCCGAAGGGTATGACTTTTTTGAATTTACCGCACAGTTCCCGTTCCTTGACGGTATTATGTCGGTATTTAAAAAGGTTAACGGCGAGGGCGAGATTTCAGACGCCACCCTGTCGCCCAATAAAGTGGTTATAAACGGCGGAGGTGCCCGTATCATAAGTTACGACGGGACAGACACTTTCACTTCCGCCCTTAACCTTGTTGTCCCCTGCATAAAAAAAATTGCAGCGGGAGAAAACGTAGCCACCGACAACATAACCGTTTCCCAGTGGCAGTCAATGCTTCGCGCAAAATCAATATATATAAATCTCGGCTTTGAAACAGACGGTAAAAACGTGGGTGATATTTTCGGCGAGCCCCTTGGGGATTTAAACAAAATATCAGGTGCCGACAGTATTATAATATACCCCGAACTTATGCTTAACTGCACTTATGTTTGTTTTAAAAGCACCGATTCCGATTACGGCGTCCGTTACACATTAAGAGGTCACAGCGAACAGTTGACTGAGTTTATAAAACAGCATACAGAAGGGCAGAAAAACGACCAT
The DNA here is from genome assembly GCA_017408205.1 of Clostridia bacterium. Taxonomy (GTDB): domain Bacteria; phylum Bacillota; class Clostridia; order Monoglobales; family Firm-18; genus RGIG1864. Next base: position 2,591 of record JAFQVC010000099.1, read on the forward strand.
TCCTTTGCTTTTGAACTTCGTCTTGACAAAGATTCTCAGCAGGAGGACTGGGGACAGCGTCTTGTAACATTTGATTCCGACGTGCTTTTGTCTATGGACAATCTGGCTGTTTCCGACATTGAAGTTAAAAATGTATTTCACGACACGGAAACATTATCAAAACGTGCAGACGAAATTTTAGGCGCATTCGGTTACAAGCCAAGCCAGATAAGGAAAACCGTAAGTCAGGACGGGGTTGTAACTTACGTGGAAAACAGTGCAACCGTAAAGGTTTCCCCTGACGGAATGGTAGAATATACCGCCATTGCAACAGACAAGGGGATTAAAGTGGCAGACACAAAAGCACAACCGTCACAAATTGTAAACGAAGTTCTGGAAATGGCAAAGAAAGTAATTTCGGCGGCAGACCTTGAAGATACGATTGTATTGAAACTTCGTTCGCCCTTAAACGACACCCCTGTTTTTTCCTACACCGCAAATTTCACAAGGTATTTTAACGGTCTTCCCGTTATTTACAACAAAAACGGAGCAACCGAGAACTACACCCTGACCGCACAGTTTGAAAACGGATACATAAAGTCATTTAAAATGATGTTACAAACTCTTTCGGTTGCTGAGGGGAAAACCGCACCTAAGCCCGTTTTAGACACTATAAACAGTTTTTGCGAAACTTACAATTCGAACGACAAAATAACAGTTGAAAATATTTTAAAATGCTACTATGTTGAAAACGAGGGAACTTACAAAACTAAATGGTGCATAATGTATAACGGCACCGTTGCAGTTCCGAAGTAAAGGAGAAGCCAATGGAATGGAGCAGAGTTAAATCAATTTTAATATGCGTTTTTGTGCTGGTAAATCTGTTTTTAATAAGGGTTTATATTAACAGCAACACCCAGACGGTAACTATTACGGAGGAAACAATAAACAACACCGTTTTGGCTCTTAAAAACAACAATATTGAAGCAGAAGAATCTATGATACCGAAAAAAGTCCCCGGACTTCCTGCCTTTAATATTACCAACAGGCACATTAACTGCAAGGATTTGTCTTTGATTTTGTGGAAAAACGCAAAAAGCAACGGTTTTGATTATTTTAACCCCGAAAACACAACCTTTGACGGAAAAACCCTTGTATATAAAGGACAGTCGGGTACAGATACAATAAAAGACGTAAAAAACAAAATCAAAAAGACAGGTGCCCTTTACGGCTACAAATATCAGTTGACACAAAAGGAAAACACGCTGTTTTTCACGGCAGTTTATGAAAATATGCTTTTATACGACTGCACAATTACTGCAGAATTAACAGACGGTACGGTTTTAATTACTATGTCAAACTGGGTTGCAGACAGTTTTGAAAACTGCGGATACTCCTCTGTTATCACCTGCCCCGAAGCGCTTATCACCTTTGCATCGGAAATGAAGTTTAAAGACACTTTTAAAATCAAATCGATAGAGCAGGGATATATTGCAGGAAGCAGAGATAACGAAATACAGACAAAAACTGCTACACCCGTATGGAAAATTACAGGTGAAGATGCAGTTTATTATATCGATATGAGAAACGGGGACTTGCTTGACCTATGACGAAACAACATATTATTTCCCTTTTTAAAAATGCAGGTGCGGACAAATGCGGTATCGCACCTGCTCGCATATATGACGAACTTTTACCCTTGCTTGAAAGGCGGGGTTTTGTCCCCTTTGTAAAACCCGATTACCTAAAGCGTATAAATCCGTATCTGTATTTAAAGGATGCAAAATCAATAATCGTATGCCTTTTTAAATACCGCGACGGGGAGGATAAAACAGTTGCAAGGTATGCAAGAGGGGGCGACTATCACCCCTACATTAAAGAAAAATTAAAAAGTGCCTGTCAGAATCTGCCCGGCAAACACAAAATTCTGGTTGACTCGGGCTCACTTCCCGAAAAGCACATCGCTTACCTTGCGGGGCTTGGATATTTTGGGAAAAACAATCTTCTTTATTCCGAGGGGCTTGGCAGTTACTTTAACATCGGTCTTGTACTTACAGATTTGGAAATAGAGCCCGACAAACCTGTTGATACCACCTGCCAACAGTGCGACAGGTGCGTAAAGGCGTGTCCCGGCGGTGCTTTGGGAGACGGATTTTGCCTTGAGGCGGAAAAATGTGCCTCATACCTTACACAAAAAGAGGTCCCCCTTACAAAAGAGCAAAAAGATATTTTAAAACATAACCCATATACTTTAGGTTGCGACATCTGTGCAGATGTATGCCCATTAAACAAGGAGAAATAACGGTGAAGAAAAATCAGCAGTTTATAACAGAAATAACAGGGACAGGCTCCCAGGGAGAGGGCGTTGCCAGAATAGAAAATATGGCAGTGTTTGTTCCCTATGCACTCCTTGGTGAAACTGTCAAAGTTCATATAGTAAAGGTACTTAAAAATTACGCTTACGGAAAATTAGTAGAGGTAATAAAACCAAGTCCCAACCGTACAGAGCCAAAATGCTCTGTTTTTTACAAGTGCGGAGGGTGCAATATGCAACACGCCGACTACCGTTATGAACTGCAGTTTAAAACAAATCACGTTTCTGACTGCTTAAAACGAATAGGCGGTATTGATACGGAGGTTTTGCCCTGTATTCCGTCACCTGAAACGGAGCACTACAGAAACAAAGGCCAGTTTGCGGTTACAAAAGACGGAATTGGTTTTTATTCACAAAGAAGCCACAACCTTGTGGACAGTAACTCCTGCCTTATTCAAAAAGAAATATGCAGTGAAATTATCGGCATTATAAGAGAATATATGAAAACCAACAATGTTCCTCCTTACGATGAAGAAACTCACACGGGGAAAATACGAAATATTTTTATCCGTCAGTTATCGGGCGGTACAATGGTTTGCATAACCGTAACGGACAAAAACTTACCAAATCTCACTGACCTTACTAAAGAACTGGTAACTCTTGGTGCAGCGTCTGTTATGCTTAATATCAACAACAAACGCACCAACGTACAGTTGGGAGAACAGTTTATCCCCCTTTACGGTGACGAAACGCTGACAGACACTATAGGAGATATTGAATTTAAAGTTTCTCCCAATTCTTTTTACCAGATTAATTCAAAACAAACAGAGCAACTTTATAAATATGCAGTATCTTTAGCAGGACTCACAGGAAACGAAACAGTATTTGACCTGTACTGCGGAATAGGCACTATCGGGCTTTTCGCATCAAAGTATGCAAAAAAGGTTATAGGTGTTGAAATTGTGGAAAAGGCGGTGGAAAACGCCCGTAATAACGCTTTGGCAAACGGAATTACCAATGCACAGTTTTTGTGCGGCAAAGCAGAAGACGTAATTAAAGACATAGGAAAAGCAGATGTGGTAATGTTAGACCCACCCAGAAAAGGTTGCGACGACAAACTACTTAAAACCGTTAAAGAAATTGCACCAAAAACAATAGTTTATATTTCCTGCAACCCTGCAACCCTTGCCCGTGATTTAAAAACACTTAATGGCTACGGCTATTGTATAGACACAGTTCAACCCTTCGACATGTTCCCGAGGACATTTCATGTAGAATGCGTTGTGAAACTCCAACGGTAACACCATCAAAAATTTCAAAAAAATATTTACAAAATATTCATATTATGATATACTTTAAAAGACGGTTTTTTGTCGGAAAAAATATTAAAAAATCGAAAAATTTTACAAAGGAGATTTTTTTATGAAACTTATCTACAACGTAGAAGACAAACCGAAGTTCAGTCAGGTTATTGTCTTTGCCATTCAGCAACTTCTTGCTATTATGGCAGCAACAATTGCGGTTCCCGCAATCGTAGGCAACGGCATGACTGCTTCTGCAGCACTTTTCGGTGCAGGTATCGGTACATTGGTTTATCAGTTATTTACAAAATTCAAGAGCCCTGTATTCCTTGGTTCATCATTTGCATTTATCGGCTCAATGGTAGCAGCATTTGCAGGTGCAGTATCTGCGGCACTTGGTTTCCTTGGATTAATCCTTGGTGCAGTTCTTGCAGGTCTTGTTTACGTAGTTATCGCAATAATCATTAAACTTGTTGGCGTAAACTGGATAAACAAACTTATGCCTCCCGTTGTTATCGGCCCCACAGTTGCACTAATTGGTCTTTCTCTTGCAGGTGCAGCAATTAACGACGTATTTTCTTATGGCCCTGTAGATGCAAACGGTGCATTTATTATGAGCGGCAGTGCATGGGCATCTTTTGCATGTGCAATAGTAACATTTATTGTTGTTACTTTATGCTCAGTTTACGGCAAGAAAATGGCAAAACTTATTCCGTTTATTATAGGTATCCTTGCAGGTTACGTTGTTGCTCTTATATTCACACTTATCGGAAATTATGCAGGTATTGATGCTCTTAAAGTAATCGACTTTGCTCCTTTCCAGGCACTTGTAGCAGAGGGTGTTACACTAAAAACATTCCTTGCAATTCCTGAGTTTACATTTTTAACAGCATTTAAAGGCATTAAAGACCTTGATGCATCATACATTGCAACAGTTGCAGTTGCTTATGTTCCAGTAGCATTCGTTGTATTTGCAGAACATATTGCAGACCACAAGAACCTTTCTTCAATTATTGAAAAAGACCTTCTTGAAGAACCAGGTCTTCACAGAACTCTTTTAGGTGACGGTGTTGGTTCAATGGCAGGTGCAATCTTCGGCGGTTGCCCCAACACTACATACGGTGAATCAGTTGGTTGTGTAGCAATCACAGGTAACGCTTCAGTTATCACTATTACTGTTACAGCAATTATGGCAGTTATTATTTCATTCATTTCACCATTTGTTGCTTTCCTTGATTCAATTCCCGGTTGCGTAATGGGCGGTGTATGTATTACTCTTTACGGCTTTATTGCAGTATCAGGTCTTAAGATGATTCAGAAAGTTGACCTTGAAGACAATGCAAACTTATTTACAGTTGCAGCAATCCTTATCCCCGGTATCGGCGGTATGGCAATGGCTATCGGCAAGGTAACAATCACAGCAATCGCTTGTTCACTAATCTTTGGTATTATTGTAAACACTATTCTTTCAAGAAAGAAAAAATAAGCAAATAAAAGACGCCGTTTAAAACGGCGTCTTTTTTTATTGCTCATTTTCAATTATTTCTACTATGGTTTCTTTTACACCAATATACGGCAAAAACTTTTCAAATATATCTTTCGTTCTGATTTTAAGTGTAGAAGTATTGTCGCAGGGGTGGCAACCGATAAATTCCTGCTGTGCCACTTCCTTGTCAATATAAAGTTTAACTGTTTTTTCGCAGTCAAAAATAAGTCCTAAAACACTTGCGGACCCGGGGGTAACGTTTAAATACTTTTTAAGGTTTTCGGGAGATGCAAAGGACAGGCGAGAAACACCTATAGTTTTTGAGAAATCCTTAGTTACAAACCGCTTGTCACCTTTCATTAAAAGAAGATAAAACTCTGTTTGCTGTCTGTTGCACAAAAACAGATTTTTGCATATTTCACAACCCAAAGTCTCCTCTATCTTTTTGCAGTCCTCAATAGTATCTGCTTTTTCGTGGTCAACTTTTGTATATTCAATTTCAAGTTTATTTAAAAGTTCAAAAACCTCTTTCATAATCACACCACCTCATAATAAGAAAGCGTTATAACTTTTTCAAGGTCAGAGGGGGCTACCTCTACCTGATACCCGATTTTCCCTGCGCTGAAAAATATGGTTTCATAATCTTTTGCAGTAATATGCACCGTGGTAGTAAAGAACTTTTTCATACCAATCGGAGAGCAACCGCCGTGAACATATCCCGTAAGGGGCAGAAGTTCCTTTGACTTAATCATTTCTATTGCCTTTTCCCCTACCGCCTTTGCGGCTTTTTTCAAATCAAGTTCCTGCTCTACAGGTATCATAAAAACGTAATACTTTTTGCTTTTACCCACAGTTACCAGAGTTTTAAACACCCTTTTGGGGTCCTGATTTAAAAGGGAGGCAATTTCTACGCCGTTTACTGCCTCAGTCAGCGGAAACTCGTAGCCCTTATATGTAATTTTTTTCTGGTCTAAAACCCTCATTACGTTTGTTTTTTCCATTTCTTTTCTCTCCCAACGAACACCATTTTACCACAACCGCAGTTTTTTATCAACAAATAATTGTATAATATTTATAATTGTCGTACATGTCATTTGTCAAATTTAGAAAAAATTTAAAAATCCTGTTGAGTATTGGGGAAATTTATGATAAAATGTTGTAAATATTTTATTCAAGGAGGTTTTCTTTGTGAAGAAAAAAACCATCGGCAACATAATTGCGTTTTTAATTACTGCAATTATTGTTGTGTTATGTTCAGTCTTTATTAAGACAAATCTGGCAGACGCACCGAACATGTACTACTCAACATTTGTTGCATTGCTTCCTCCTCTTGTAGCGATTGCTCTTGCATTAATTACAAAGGAAGTATATTCATCACTGTTCACAGGAATTTTACTTGGCGGTCTGTTTGCTGCAAACTGGAAAATAGTTCCTGCTTTAGACGTTGTTGTTAACGACGGTATAATCGGTGCTGTTTCAGGTACTGCAGGTATCTTTATGTTTTTGGTTATCTTAGGCGGAATGGTTGCTTTAATTAACAAAGCAGGTGGCTCTGCTGCATTCGGAAGATGGGCAAAAGCACACATTAAATCCCGTGCAGGTGCCGCTGTTGCAACATTCGTTTTAGGCATACTTATTTTTATTGACGACTATTTCAACTGCTTAACAGTAGGTAGCGTAATGCTTCCCGTTACTGACAGCCACAAAATTTCACGTGCAAAACTTGCATACTTAATTGATGCAACTGCTGCACCTATTTGTATGATTGCTCCCGTTTCATCATGGGCGGCTGCAGTTTCAGAATTTGCTGAGGGTACTGGCTATTCAGGTATTGAACTGTTTATCCGTGCTATTCCTTACAACTTCTATTCACTTTTAACTTTCGTATTTATTCTTGGTATTATCTTTATGAAGTTTGACTACGGTCCAATGAAACTTCACGAAAAGAATGCTATTGAAAAAGGTGACCTTTTCACAACCGGTGAAGAAGCAGAAAAAATTGAAGCAGAAGAATTTAATCCCAAAGGTAAAGTTATTGACCTTATTTTACCTGTAGTGGTACTTGTAGTAATCTGTATTTTAGGTTTACTTTACGTAGGCGGTTTCTTTGCAGGTGACGACTTTATTACTGCATTTGGTAACACAGATGCAACTGTTGGTCTTCCCTGGGGTGCTTTAATTGCATTTGTTCTTACTGCAATTTACTTAATGGCAAGAAGAATTATCTCATTTAAAGATGCTATGGACTGCATTCCAAAAGGCTTTATCGCAATGGTTCCTGCAATATTAATTCTTACATTTGCTACATCACTTAAAAACATCACAGGCTTACTTGGTGCGGATGTATTTGTAGGCGAATTAATGAATTCAGCCGCTGCAGGTCTTGCAAACTTCTTACCTGCAATTATATTTGTAGTTGCTTGTATCCTTGCTTTCTCAACAGGTACATCATGGGGAACATTCGGTATCTTAATCCCCATTGTTGCTGCTATCTTCCCTGCTGACAGTAACCTGCTTATTATCGGTATGTCTGCTTGTCTTGCAGGTGCTGTATGCGGTGACCACTGCTCACCAATTTCCGATACAACAATTATGTCATCAGCAGGTGCTCAGTGCAACCACTTAAATCACGTATCAACTCAGTTGCCTTACGCTATAACAGTTGCAGCAATCTCA
>JAFQVC010000100.1 GCA_017408205.1 Clostridia bacterium
AACGTTGGTTGGAATGTACGCCGAAACGTCTCCCGCCTGAGTTTCAATAATAGGTAACGCAGTAATTGAGCCGCCGCCGTATTCGGGTGCAACACAAGCCGCTCTTTCCAGAAGGCGTGAATGCAAATAGAATACGTCACCGGGATATGCTTCTCTGCCCGGAGGACGGCGTATCAACAGTGACAATGCACGGTACGCTATTGCGTGTTTTGACAAGTCGTCATATATAATTAACACGTCTTTGCCCTGTTCTCTGAAATATTCTGCCATAGCGCAGCCCGAATACGGTGCCACATACTGAATGGGAGCAGTTTCAGAGGCAGAAGCAGATACAATTATGGTGTAATCCATAGCCCCTGCTTTTGTAAGTTCGTTTGCCAACTGAACAACGGCGGTGTTTTTTTGTCCTATTGCAACATAAATACATATAACACCAGTATTTTTCTGATTCATTATTGTATCTATGGCAATTTCAGTTTTACCTGTCTGCCTGTCGCCTATAATAAGTTCCCTTTGTCCTCTGCCTATGGGAATCATACTGTCAATGGCCTTAATTCCCGTCTGCAAAGGTACAGAAACGCTTTTTCTTTCAATAATACCGGGTGCTTCCGACTCGATAGGTCTTGTCTCGGTAGTTTCAACGGGGCCTTTGCCGTCAATAGGATTACCAAGAGCACCTACTACTCTGCCTAACAGTCCCTCGCCAACAGGAACAGACACAACTCTGCCTGTTCTTTTAACTTTTGAGCCCTCGTGAATGTCATTGTTGTCTGACAAAAGAGCAACAGACACCGTTTCGTTTTCAAGGTTTTGTGCCATACCGAAACTTCCGTCCTCAAACTCTAAAAGTTCACTTGACATACAGGAACGAAGACCATAAACTCTTGCAATACCGTCACCTACTAAAATTACGGTACCTGTTTCCTGCATCTCTATTTTAGATTGATAATTTTTAATCTGTTCTTTAATAATTTGACTGATTTCATCAGGTCTTAGATTCATTTGTCAATCACATCCTTTACATCGTTTAGATGTTTATGAATACTTGCGTTTATAACTTTGCCGTCCATTTCCACAATCAGTCCTCCAATTATGGAACTGTCAACATCACACTGTATAAACACAGTTTTACCACTTAATTTCTCTAATTTTTCTTTAAGTGCATCCTTTTGTGTGTCTGTCAGCGGAACTGCACTTTTAACCTGTGCTTTTGTAACATTTTTAGTTTCTTCAAGCATTTTTTTATACTGTAAAACACAGTCACCGAAATATTTAATATATCTTTTTTCGCAAAGCAACTTTACAAAAGACATAACATATTCCGAGATATGTCCCGAAAAAGCACTCTCAAAAGCACTTTGTCTTTCTGCAAGAGGAATTGACGGTGCTGACAAAAACTCTTCATATTGGGGATTATCACAAAAAGCACTCAATATCATATCAAGTTGTTTCCCATACTGTTCTCCGCTGTCATTTTCCATTGCAAGTGCGAACAACGCCTCAGCATATTCCCTGCTTAAATCATTCATTATCATCACCTATTTTCTCAATAAATGAATCAATAAACTGTCTGTGGTCATCGGCATTAATTTCTCTTTTTAAAAGTTTGTTGGCAAGAGCAGTAGAAACCACAACAATTTCCTGCTTGATTTCTGACTGTGCTTTCTTGCGTTCCAAATCAATCTGATTTTCTGCCTGACGAATAATACCATCTGCCTGTTCCTTTGCTTTTGAAACAATTGTTTCGCCCTGTTTTTTGGCACTTTCCTGTGCTTGTTTTATCATTTCATCAGTTTGTGACTTGACGGTTTTTATTTTTTCGTCCCACAACTGTCTGTCCTTTTCGGCTTCATTCTTTGCTTCCTCAGCGTCCTGATACTTTTTATCAAGTTCGTTCTGTCTTTTTAAAAGCATATTGTTAACAGGCTTAAACAGAAATTTTTTAACAAGAAGAAAAAGGATTATTAAGTTAACTAAAGAAATCAGTATATTCCACAGATTTACAGAAATAACTTCCAACGATTGCATAGTTTTTCACCTTCCGAATTAACCGATTGTAGAAATAAGAATGTCTATAAATCTTCCTGGAGCAACAAACAATAATAATATTGCAATAACAAGAGCATAAAGACCTGTTGTTTCTGCAATAGCACAACCCATAAGCATAGTTGAAGTTACGTCGCCTTTGCTTTCAGGCTGACGGCCTATTGCTTCACATGCTTTTGCAACTGCGTTACCTTCACCGATACCGGGGCCTATACCTGCTATCATAGCGGCACCTGCGCCTAATGCACAACATCCCAAAATAATACCAACTGCGATTTCCAACATAATTTTTTCCTCCTAAATCTTTTTTGATTTTCTTTGCATATATAATTCATAAGGGAAGCCCCCTGAAACGTACATCATTGTAAGCATCGCAAAAATATACGCCTGAAGACAACCGCTGAATATATCAAAATAAATAGATAAAATTGCAGGTAAACCTGCCTGTAAAAACGGGATATCTCCCAAAAATCCCGGAAGAAATCCGAAAACCATTTTTGATAACCCTCCCAGTGCCGAAGCCACAAGGACAGATATAACCGAGCCCGATAGCACGTTTCCGTAATGACGAAAAGCCATAGATATTGGTGTGGCAATTTCGCTTATAACATTAAGAGGCGCCATCAAAACAGGATTTGCGAAACTTTTTACATATTCTACCGGTCCGCATTTCATCTTGTAATAGGTAATAAGAATAAAAACCAGTATTGCCCACCCTGCCACAACATTAAGGTCTGATGTGGGTGGGTAAAGTCCGCACAAAGTAACAAGACTTGAAAATGCAGACAAACCTATTATTGCCGCAATAAACGGCGCAAAAGATGCAAAGTAGTCTCCCATATTGCCTGACACCAACTTTTTGCACATTTCTACTATTATTTCAGCAAAATGATGTCTTTTTAACCACACGCCGTCCTTTATTCCGTGGGTTAAGTACAAACATAAAAACAATATGGAAAGCATTACTGCCAGAGAATTAATCTGGGACTCCGTAACAGGCCAGTCCTGAAAAGGCATCTTAATCGTAAAAAATATGGCAGCACCTGATATAACTATACCCTCTTTTAACGGCGTAGTTACGATTTTAAGCACAATGCAGGATAAAATCGGCAACACCATTAAAACTATTAAAAGAATGTCGATTGCTTTAAACCGACGGGACATTTTATTCACTTGTCTATCACATCCTTACTGTCTTTGTCCTTAAATAAAGGTCGAAAACTTATTGCAATTCGCGGAAAAAACACCGGCACAATAACTGCAACTATATTGAAGCAGGGCACCAGAACACCCACTGCAATTGCCACAAACATACCAAAAGTACGAAGTTGCTGCGATGTATGCATTATTTTTTTTGCTTCGTCCTGTTCTTTCCCAAGTGCTTTTTGCACGGCAAGTCCCATAAGGTAAAAATTACCTACTGCAACTGCTCCTGAAAGCAGATTACCTAAAAGCACTTTATAATCCCATCTTTTAAGGATTAAAAACACCGCTTCCATTAAAACACTTAAAATTATAACAAAACCACCGATGTACTTTGTCTCCTTTATAACAGCAGCATCAACTTTTGCCATAAATCTTCTCCTTTATAAGTATTCCATAAATATACTATTAATAATCTTTTCCTATATATTCGGGCGGAGCAAGTAATAATTCGGGTTTTTTCATTAACTGCTTAAACAGTTTTATTGCAGTTGCAAAATAATATCCGTCGCAGATTCTCTCGTCAAGAACAAATCTTACATTAATTACGTTTTTGTTTACAACAGTTCCGTCCGCCTGAAGTTCTCTTACAACTGTTTTCTTGCCAATTGCAAGAAATACAGAGGTAGTACCAAATTCGTACAGATGATGGTATATGGAATTAAGCCCGATGGAGCCAACATTTGTAACAAACAGACTTGAATGGAAGGGGCTTACTTTATTGATAATTTTAGGCATTTTGCCAAAGGCATCAAGATTTCTCATTGTCCATACAAAAAACTTTTTGGTAAACCCGGGAAGCATATTAACAAGTTTTACAGTAACATCTGTCTTGTTCTGATTATCGTCTTCCGCCTTTACCTGTTGTACCATTTCATCAAATTTTGCAACCACTTCACGCAAAGTATCTGTCGGCTGAAATTCAGGCATAACAAGTGCCTCTTCTGCATCTTCGCTCATTCCTCTTTTAACTGCAAGCGAGGCGCGAAGATAACTTCTTGCAAAAATTTTTCTTCCGCTTACAAACCTGTTAAGGCGTGGTTTTTGCACAAAAGTTCTTATGGCTGCAGCCACAAAAACGTGGTAAGAAGATAAATTTGGTATTTCTTTTCTGTGTTCCATTATGAATTTTCTTAAGTTTGTAATGTCAATTTGTTCCTCAAAAAACACCTGACTGTCTAATCTTGAACGCATAATATGGGGTATTACGTGGAATAACGGGTCCTGGTCCTTTACTCTGTAACCGTCATATCTGTCACCAAAACGACGTTTTCTTTTAGTTACTTGTTCCATTATTTTCACAACCTTTAC
>JAFQVC010000101.1 GCA_017408205.1 Clostridia bacterium
CATTTAAGCGTTATTGAATATGCAGTTAAAAAAGTAAATAAAAGAGTACCTTTAATTGCAGGCACAGGCGGTAACGACACAAGACATTGTACAAACCTTTCTGTCCAGGCAGAAAAATTAGGTGCAGATGCACTTTTGCTTGTTACTCCTTACTATAACAAAACATCTCAGAAAGGTTTACAAAAACACTTTGAAACTGTAGCAGATGCAGTAAATATTCCAATGATACTTTATAATGTTCCATCAAGAACAGGTCTTAATATATCAGTATCATGTATGAAAGAACTTGCAAAACATAAAAATATAGTCGGACTAAAAGAAGCAAGCGGTAACATATCTTACGCTATGGAAGTAATGAAAGAATGCGGAGACGAAATTGATATGTATATCGGTAACGACGATATGATTGTTCCTATGCTTGCTATGGGTTGCAAAGGTGTTATTTCAGTTCTTGCAAATGTTTTGCCTCAGGACACTCATAACATCTGCCAACTTTTCTTTGACAAGAAAACTGAAGAAAGCTCAGCATTACAACTTAAAGTTTTAGACCTTGTTAAAGCATTGTTTATTGAAGTAAACCCAATCCCCGTTAAAACTGCTATGAATTTAATGGGTATGAATGTAGGTCCTCTTCGTCTTCCTTTATACGATATGGAAGAGAAAAATCTTGAATTTTTAAAAGAACAGTTAAGACATTTCGGTTTAATATAAGTGAGGTATAACAGATGATAAAAATAATGTTATGTGGCTGTAACGGTAAAATGGGATATGCCATAAGTAAATTGGTTGAAAATCAGAAGGACTGCGAAATAGTTTGTGGTATTGATATAAATACAAATCAGGTTTTCCAGTATCCCGTTTTTAAAAATTGCGATGACTATAACGGAAATGCCGATGTAATCATTGATTTTTCTCATCCCTCCTGTACCGACTCTGTTATTTCTTATGCGGTAAAAACAAAAACACCTGCAGTTATTGCGACTACAGGTCTTGCAAAAGAGCAACTTTCAAACATAGAAAATTGTTCAAAAGATGTTCCTTTGTTTTTCTCTGCAAATATGTCCCTTGGTGTAAACTTAATTATAAACCTTGTTTCCCAGGCATCAAAACTTTTGCAGGAAAACTTTGACATTGAAATAATAGAAAAACACCACAATCAGAAAATTGATGCACCAAGCGGTACTGCTCTTGCTATTGCAGACGCCATCTCAAATTCAGTAGATTTTGAAACTGAATATGTTTATGACAGACATTCTGTCCGTAAAAAACGAGGAGCAAAAGAAATCGGTATCCATGCAGTTCGTGGCGGAAACATTGTAGGCGAACACTCTGTAATTTTTGCAGGAACAGACGAGGTTGTTGAAATAAAACATCAGGCAACCTCTAAAGAAGTATTTGCAGTAGGCGCTGTAAAAGCCGCAAAGTTTTTATATAATAAGCCAAACGGTCTTTACAGTATGACAGACTTAATAAACGGGTGATTATATGAGTTTTGTATTAAACA
>JAFQVC010000102.1 GCA_017408205.1 Clostridia bacterium
AATGCAGAAATCGGAGAAAAAATAAAACTTAAAAGCGCGGGTTTTGTTATTTTACAATGTTAAAAGAATGTTACATATAATCCTTGCAATTGATTTTGCAAGGATTTTTTGATATAATTATTATGCTGTAAACAATTTAATAAGGAAAGAGGTCAAAAAAATGAAGACGAAAAAGATTATGGCTTTAATTCTTTCTCTGTGCATCGTGTGTTCAATGTTTACAGGTGTTTTGGCATCAGAAAAAGACTTTTCTGATGTTGAAGAAAACTCCTGGTACTATGGCGATGTTCAATTTGTTTATGAGAAAGGACTTATGAACGGGATTGAAGATGATGTTTTTTCACCTGAAACTCCCACAACAAGAGGTATGGTAGTAACAGTGTTGTACCGTGTGGAGGGCAGTCCCTCGGTCTTGGCAGATGCAGAATTCAAAGACGTAAACGGTGATGAGTATTTTGCTGATGCGGTTAACTGGGCATCAGAAAACAACATTGTTAATGGCTATGATGACGGAAATTTTGGTCCCGAAGATTTAATAACAAGGGAACAGGCAGCAACCATTTATTTCCGCTATGCTCAGTACAAAGGTGAAGATGTATCTGCAGATGCAGACTTGTCTGCCTTTGAGGATGCTGATTTGATTTCCGAATATGCAGTTCCTGCAATGAAATGGGCTTTGGGAACAGGTTTATTCAAAGGTGTTACCAATACTTCTGTTGCACCTGACGGTAATTTAACAAGAGCACAACTTGCCGCAACATTAAGAAGAACAGTTGAAGTTGAGGCAGAACAGCCCACAGAAGAGCCGGAACCGGAAGTAAAAGAATTTACAGTTAAATTCAACTTGAATTATGATGAAACGGAAACTTTGGAAAGTGTAAAAGTAAAAGAAGGAGAAAAAGTAAGTGCTCCTGAGAAACCCGCCCGTGACAATTTCATATTTAACGGCTGGTACACTAATTCTGAACTTACAGAAAAATATGATTTCGATAGCGAAGTAACTGCTGATCTGGAATTGTTTGCAAAATGGAATAAAAAACTTGTAACTGGCGGAACTTCTGTGCATATTCACAAATATACTTATACTTATAACGGAGAAGACCAGCATCTTAAGAATTGTACCGGATGCAGTCAAGATACAGTTGAAGCATGTACTTATACAGATGGTGCTCTTGTATGTGATGTTTGTAAAACCCGAGAACTTAATCCCTCTAATGCCGCTGAACTTATAGATGATGCCGAAGAAGGCACAATCATTTTAACAGAGGGCGACTATGGTAACATAGGTTTTTATAATGGCAATGCTACAAGAAAAGGACTGACAATTATCGGTGAGGGTACGGTAACTGTTGAAAGCATTGAACTTAAAGACTGTGCAGTATTTGAAGATATTACTTTTAAAAACATTAAGTTTGACGGCGCAGGTGTTGCTTATGCAGGCATCAAACTTCACGGCAACGTAAAAGACTTAAAAGTTATAGATTGCGAATTTGTAAATGAAGCAAGTATTGTTACAATGACAGGTACTACAGTAAACGGCGCTACTGTTGAGGGTTGTACATTTGACCACACAGGAGCAGATACTGAAATTCACTACGGTACTATTTGCTTAAGCAGTACAACAGAGGGTACTGTAAAGATTAAAAATAATACAATTATCAATTCACAGTATAATGCCGTTCAGTTAAACGGTACTATGAATGCAGATGTTGAAATTTCAGGTAATACAATTACAGGTGCCGCTGACAGAGCGTTCAGATTTGGTAATATCGGTGCAGAGAAAACTGTACTTATTAAAAACAATACAATTACAGCATCAGGTGATAATGGATGCAACTACAAAGCAACAAGCGTTGACGGAACTGCTACAGTAACATTTGAAAACAATACTGTTGACGGAATTCTGTGGAACGGTTACGATTTTGTAGCAGATACAACTAATGCACAGACTGTATTTGATAATGCACCGGAAAACGTAACTATTGTATTGAAAGACGGTGAATATGACAGATTGTATCTGAACAGAGGCGAGGCAACAGGAAATGAAATTCCTCAGGAAGATGTAGGATGTACTAATGACGGGCATGACGGTTTACTGCTTGAATATGTAAGAAATATTGATGAATTAACCATCAAAGGTTACGGAGACAATGCTAAAATTGATGGATTTACATTAAGGTCAGGTTTTGGATACACAGGCGGCCCTGCCGATTACGATGCTTATTATTTAAGCAAAGTAAACATCGGTACACTTAAATTCAGTAACGTAACATTTACTGACAGAGTATATATCAGCCTTGTTTCATCTTTAAACAATGAGTTTGTCACAATTGAGAACCTTGTATTTGAAAATGTTACATTTGATGTATCAAGCGCTAATGCATCATTATACGTTAGTACAAAATTCGGTAAAATAGCAAATATTAAACTTGAAGGCTGCAAATTTAAAAATGCTTCAAATACAAACCAGAACGGTGCTACAATTGCATGTGCTCAGGGTGTAGTAAATGTAACTGTTGACGGTTGCGAATTTGAAAACATTAATTATGACGCAGTTCAGCTTGCACAAGGAACGTTCACAGGGGAAATTAAATTTACAAATAATATTCTGACAACAGTCGGTAAACGTGCACTAAGAATTGCATCAATCGGTGCAGGAGCCGAAGTTACAATTACAGGCAATGAAACGACAGATGTAAGTACAAACGGAGAAATTTGCAAATCAGGTGCAGTGGATGTAACTGCAGAAGTTACAGTTTCAGGTAATAAATGGGATGCACAGGCAGATGTAACTCCTGTTTTGGGATTGGTTGCAACTCCCGAAAATATACTTGATGCTTCTCCGCTTAACTAAAAAAGTAATAATAAAAAGCAGTCCGTATCGGACTGCTTTTTTATGTTTATTGTTCGCGTTCTTTAATAAAGTTTTTAATCACGTCATAGGTGGGAATTCCCGACGTAGCACCTTTGCCCATAACGCAGTGAGCACCTGTTGCGTTTCCTGATTTTATGCAGTCTTCAAACTGCTCGTCTCTGGCATAGGCTGCAAGAAAACCTGAACAGAAACTGTCTCCCGCACCTGTTGTGTCAACGGGGTTTTCTATTTTGTATGCAGGAAGCATTTTGCCTTCTGCATCTTTGCTTTCTTTATAGAAACAACCTGTACTTCCGCATTTTATAACAACTTTTCCGACGCCGTTTTTAAAGAAAACATCTGCCATCTTTTCGGGAGTATCTTCTTTTGCAAGTTCTTTTGCTTCGTCAATACTTGGCATAAAGATATCAATGTACGGCATTGCCATATTTAAAACTTCTCCCCATCTGCCTGTTGCGTCCCAGCAAACATCAAGAACAGTAGTTTTTCCCATTTCTTTGCATTTCTTTAAAAATTCCATGGTCTGAACGCCATCAAATGTTTTTAAAAGGAATGTTCCTGTTACAAAAACTATATCGCTTTTTTCAATTACGGAAAAATCTATGTCATCTATTGAGAACACGCCGTTTGTACCAACGCAGTGTAAAAATGTTCTGTCTTTTGTTTCACCGTCTATTAAGGCGATGGAAGAAGAAGTCTGCACTGCATCTGATATTTTTACGCCGTCAGTTTTTACACCTGCTTTATTAAGACAGTCAATTAAAAAAGTTCCGAAAATATCGTTGCCAACACAACCGATTACGTTTGCATCTACTCCTAATTTTGTAAGGTTGATAGAAGCGGTCATTGCATTGCCGCCACTGTGCATTGTAATTGAATTAACGTGGGTTAAAAGTCCTTGCTTAGGAATGCCGTTAACCGGCTCAACTATTACGTCTGCAACAAGGATTCCCACACATGCTACTTTTTTCATAAGTACCTCCTGCAAATTTGACAAAGTATTTATTATATTATATAATAAATTGAATTTAAAGTATTTGACATTTTTGTTTGTATTTTTAACATTTCTTCCGGGAGGAATTTTTGTGTTTGGTATGCAACCTGTCAGAAAGACGATAGAAATAAAAGGATTTAACAGTATATACTATTTTGAGTTTGGCAAGAATTTTACTCATACACCCGAAAAGCATTCTTTCTGGGAAATGGTATATGTTGACAGCGGAAAAATACTGGCAATTACAGACGGGGACAGTAAGCCGTTAAATCAGGGCCAGATTATATTTCACGAGCCAAACGAGGTTCACGCTCACGTTTCTGACTTTGAAACCCCGAACAATATGCTTGTTGTGTCCTTTACCTGCGACAGTGAAGCAATGAACTTTTTTAGCAAAAAGACCTTTACTGCCGATAAAACAACAAGAACATTGTTGCAGTTGTTTATAAACGAAGCAAAAAACTCTCTGGAAAGCATTCCGAACGATTTTAAAAACAAAACAGATTTGGATTTTTCTTATGCTAAGTTTGGCTCTATTCAGTTGCTCTCCTGTTATCTTGAAGAACTGCTTATCAATATAATAAGAAACAATACAGACAGCGAAGAGGAAATACCTACGGAAAAACTACGGGGTATGCTTCAAAGCGAGATATCCGAAAAAGTTATTGAATATATGAAAAATAACATTTATAATACCCTTACTCTCACCGATATATGCGAACATTTTATGCTTGGTAAATCTCAACTTAGTTTTATTATCAAGAGTAACAGCGGAAAAAGTGTGATGGAATATTATAATGATTTAAAAATTGCAGAGGCAAAACTGCTGCTTCGCAGTGATAAGTATTCAGTAAGTCAGATTTCCGATATGCTTGGATACTCCTGCATACATAGTTTTTCACGGGCTTTCAAACGTGCGGTTGGCTCATCACCGGTAACATATAAAAAGAGAATAATATAAAAAATATTTAAGAAAAATGTTGACACCCGCAATTTGTTGTGTTATAATATTCGAGTAGTCAAAATTGCCTATGCGGATGTGGCGGAATTGGCAGACGCGCTAGACTTAGGATCTAGTGTCTTCGACGTGGGGGTTC
>JAFQVC010000103.1 GCA_017408205.1 Clostridia bacterium
AAAATCTTCGAGAACGACCCATTTGCTAAACTTGACCAGACTGGTGTTGGTAAGTTAATGGAAATGTCAATTAAACTTGGTAAACCCGTTAACCCCAACCTTCACATCGGTATCTGCGGCGAACACGGCGGCGACCCTGTATCAGTTGAGTTCTGTCACTCAATCGGTCTAAACTATGTATCTTGCTCACCGTTCAGAGTTCCGATCGCTCGTCTTGCTGCTGCACAGGCTGCAATCAAAGATATGAAATAATTAAAGTTTCATAAATAAATTAATCTCCACCAAGAAATTGGTGGAGATTTTTTTATTAACGAATACTTTTTAAAAATTGTGCTATAATGTTAGTATAATTGTGTTGACAAAACAAAATTGGTGTGTTAAAATATTATTGATTTAGTTAAATAGGCACAATTTAACTAAATAGATGTTAAAATGATCTTGTAATTTGGTTTTTAAAAAGGAGGTTGACTATTATGAGTTATGTTTTGCTGTCCCATTTGTATTATAAAGACAAAAAAGAATACAAGGCGTTATATGAGCAAAGAATTTCATCTGAGTCAACAACTGTTTTGCCCGTAAAAATTGGTGAATACAATGCCTTTTATTGTTTGTGTCCTGAAGTTCATAATTTAAGTTTACAAATAATGCAACTGGACAAAAGAATTCAGGAGATACGAAAAGAACTTCCTGATGCGGCGTTGGTTCAGTTTGCAAATAAATGCTTAATAGATGAAATTAAACTTACTAATGATATTGAAGGCGTTTACAGTACCAGAAAAGAACTTGCGGCGGTGTTAAACGCTGTGGACAGCGAAGCGAAGAAAAAACGTTTTTACGGATTGCTTAATAAATACAGAATGTTATTCAGCGACAATGAATTCCCATTAAACACATCTACCGATATAAGAGAAATATACAACGATTTGGTTTTAAAGGAAGTTGCCGAAGATTGTGCTGACAACGTTCCCGATGGAGAGATTTTCAGAAAAGATATGGCGGAGGTTACGACTCCAACACAAAAGGTAATACATCATGGAGCATATCCCGAAACAAAAATTATTCAACTGATGGAACAGGCGCTTAATATTTTAAATAAAAAAGAAATTCCGATATTAATAAGAATTCCAATTTTTCATTATCTGTTTGGTTATATTCATCCTTTTTATGACGGAAACGGAAGAACATCACGTTTTATAAGCAGTTACCTGCTTTCAAAAGAGTTTGAATTTTTGATTGGTTTCCGCCTTTCATATACAATAAAGGAAAATATAAAAAAATATTACGACGCATTTGAAGAATGTAACAACAAACTTAATATGGGAGATTTGACCCCCTTTGTTATTATGTTTCTTAACATTATTGTTGAATCATTTGGAAACTTATATGATGCATTAGAGAAAAGAAATAATCTTTTGGAAAAATATTCACATATTATCGAAAGCAATAATAATATGTCAACGGAACTGAAATGTTTTGCTTTTATTTTAACACAGGCGGCGTTGTTCTCAAACGAGGGAATCACCAAAAAACAACTTGGCTCAGAATTAGATATCAGCCCGTCAACAGTAGATAAACGCCTTGCTAAGTTAAGGACAATGGATTTGCTGATAGAAGAAAAAGGCAAACCGTCAAAATATTTAATTGATTTAAACAAATTGTCTTAATTATAAAAAATCACCTCGGTTTTAACCGAGGTGATTTTTATTAAAATAAATTTTTCTTTGCAAGTATTACTGCCACAACAAGGGAAATGATTATGGACATTAAAATAACTATGCCAAACCCTAAGGGGCTTCCTGCAAAAGGCATACCTGCTAAATTTACGTTCATTCCGTAGGCACTGAAAATCATTGTAGGAATTGACATTACAATAGTAACAGTTGCAAGGAATTTCATAACAATATTTAAGTTGTTTGATATAACAGAGGCAAAAGCGTCCATCATACCGCTTAAAATTCCGCTGTAGATGTTAGCCATCTCCATCGCCTGTTTGTTTTCGATAATTACGTCTTCTAACAAATCAGTATCTTCGGGATACTTTTTAATAGATTCCGTTCTCATTATTTTTTCTAAAACGCCCTCGTTTGAACGAAGAGAGGTTGTGAAATAAACAAGACTTTTTTCAAGTTCTAATAGTTCAATCAGTTCTCTGTTTTTTGTAGATTTGTGAAGTTCGCTTTCCACCGCTTCGCTTTTTTTGTTAATGTTTCTTAAGTAAGTCAGATAAAGAGAAGCGTTTCTGTAAAGAATCTGAAGAAGAAATCTTGTTTTCCAACTGGTGTCACAGTTTCTTGTTCTCTGGTCGGCAATACCTTTTAATACGCTTGTGTTTTCAAGACAAACAGTAATTACCGCCTCTTTGGTTAAGAAAATACTCATAGGAATTGTGACGTAAGTTTCCTTTTTGTTTTTAACCTCTACTGCAGGAACGTCCACCAAAACCATAGTGTAATTTTCTTCTACCTCAATTCTTGAGCGTTCTTCTTCGTCGGTAGCGTCACGCAAATCGTCAAGTTCAATTTTGTAACGGGTTGCTATTTCTTTTAGTTCCTGTTCGTTTGGTTTTATTAAAGAAACCCAGCAACCGTCCATTGGCTCGTTGATTTTAGTAACCTTACCGTCAATGGTTTTGTAAAATTTTATCATAAAAGCTCCTTTCTATGCCGATAAAAACAGGCACAGAAAGGGACCTGTCTTAAGGCATACTATTAAATTTTAATAAAATACTCCCGGGATCTCCGTCCATTAAATTTTCACCTCGTTTTTCAGATTTGGAAATATCCACAAATACCATTTTAACACAATAAAAACGCAATTACAAGTCTTTTTTGTTGCATTAAGAAAGATATTATGATAGAATAGGTGTTATGAAATAACAAAGGAGCGAGAATTTATGACTTTAGCAATTTCTAAAAAGGCACTTGACATTATAAAAAAGATGCAACAAAACGAAATTACCGAAAGTGCGGTTTATGAAAATTTGTCTAAATCAGCAAAAGGTGAGGAAAACAAAAAGGTTTTGCACCGCCTGTCACAGGAGGAACACGCCCATTACGAAATATGGAAAAAATATACGGGGAAAGAATTAAAACCTAACAAGTGGAAAGTGTTCAAATACACAATGATTGCAAAAATACTTGGGTTTACTTTTGCAGTTAAGTTAATGGAAATGGGCGAAGAGGGTGCCCAAAAAGAGTATGAACTTATTGTAGAGGAAGTAGAAGAAAGCATACAGATAAGAAAGCAGGAGGAGGAGCACGAACAGGCACTTCTTAATATGCTTGACGAAGAGCGACTGCAGTATGTGGGCAGTATGGTACTTGGTATGAACGACGCGTTAGTGGAACTGACAGGCTCTCTTGCAGGTTTTACTTTTGCAATGCAAAACACCCGCCTTATTGCTCTTTCGGGACTTATTATAGGCATTTCCGCAACATTTTCGATGGCGTCAAGTGAGTTTTTGTCCGCAAGGAGCGAGGGCAGAAATGATGCCCTTAAATCCTGTTCATACACGGGTGTTGCTTATTTAATTACAGTTGTACTTTTAATTTTGCCATATCTTCTTTTGGACAGCACAAAATATATGTCAGCACTGTTCTTGATGCTTGGTATAGTAATTTTAATAATTGCAGGGTTTACATATTATATTTCTGTGGCACAGGGACAAAAATTCCGTCCCCGATTCTTTGAAATGACAATAATAAGTGTGTCAGTTGCAGTACTTTCATTTGTGGTAGGTATTCTTGCAAAACATTTCCTGGGAGTAGATATATGAGAGCAGTAGTACAAAGAGTAAGTTACGCCTCTGTAAAAGTTGACAAAGAGGTAACAGGAGAAATAAAAAAAGGTCTTTTGGTGTTTTTGGCAGTTTGTGACGATGACACAAAAAAGGAGCTGGAGTATATGGCGGACAAGGTGTCAGGTCTTAGAATATTTGAAGACGATGAAGAAAAAATGAACCTGTCTGTTACGGATGTGGGCGGAGAAATACTTGTAATTTCCCAGTTTACACTGTACGGTGACTGCAGAAAGGGCAAACGTCCCAGTTTTGTGTCGGCAGGTGAGCCAAAGTACGCCAATATGATGTACGAAGAATTTAT
>JAFQVC010000104.1 GCA_017408205.1 Clostridia bacterium
GGAAAATACCGAGTCACAGAATTCTTGCCATAAACAGAGGGGAAGCGGAAGAATTTTTAAAAGTTTCTGTAGAAGTTGACGAGGTATCAGCCATTAAAATTCTGACAGATGCCTTTGTGACATCCGATACCTACACCTCACAACTTGTGGAGTTTTGCGCGAACGACAGTTACAAACGCCTTATTTTCCCGTCAGTTGAAAGAGAAATAAGAAGCGAACTTACTTCAAATGCAAGTGAGCAGGCAATTAAAATTTTTGGCGTTAATTTAAAACCGTTACTAATGCAGCCGCCAATTAAAGGCAAAGTTACATTGGGGTTAGACCCTGCATACAGAACGGGTTGCAAAATTGCTGTAGTTGATGCCCAGGGGAAAGTTTTAGACACTACTGTTATTTACCCCACACCTCCCCAGAACAAAACAGAGGAGGCAAAAGAAAAATTAAAGGTACTTATTAAAAAACATAGCGTTGATGTTATTTCAATAGGTAACGGTACCGCATCAAAAGAGTCCGAAATATTTGTTGCAGATTTAATTAAAGAGCTTGACAGACCTGTTTCTTATATGATGGTAAACGAAGCAGGGGCATCAGTTTATTCTGCATCAAAATTAGGCGCCTTGGAATTTCATGATTTTGATGTTTCTTTAAGAAGTGCAGTTTCCATTGCGAGACGTCTTCAGGACCCGTTGGCTGAACTTGTAAAGATTGACCCTAAATCAATAGGAGTTGGTCAGTATCAGCACGATTTGCCTGAAAAACGCCTTGACGAAACTTTGTGTGGTGTTGTTGAAACTTGTGTTAACTCGGTGGGTGTTGACTTAAATACTGCATCGCCGTCGCTTTTATCTTATGTTTCAGGTATTACTTCTGCGGTTTCTAAAAACATAGTTGCATACAGAGAAGAAAATGGTGAATTTACTTCAAGGGCGCAACTTAAAAAGGTTCCGAAACTTGGTCCAAAGGCTTATGAGCAGTGCGCAGGTTTTTTAAGAATTCCAAATGGGAAAAATATTCTGGATAATACCTCTGTTCACCCCGAGTCCTATGATGCGGCAAACAAGTTGCTTGAATTGTTTGGATACACAGATAAAGATGTTACAAAAAACATTCTTGACGATTTAAAGGATAAGGTACAGGAAAAGGGACTGACTAATGTTGCAGAGGCTCTTGAAATCGGCGTACCTACATTAAAAGACATTATTGAGGAGTTATTAAAACCGGGACGTGATTTGCGTGACGAGTTACCGCCGCCCATGCTTCGTTCAGATATTTTAAGTATGGAAGATTTGAAGCCGGGTATGGAATTGAAAGGTACTGTAAGGAATGTTGTTGACTTTGGTGCGTTTGTTGATATTGCTGTTCATCAGGACGGACTTGTTCACATTTCGCAGATTACAAACAGATATATAAAGCATCCATCTGAAGTATTAAAAGTTGGAGATGTTGTTACTGTATGGGTACTGTCCGTTGATGTGCCTAAAAAGCGTATTTCACTTACTATGCTTGATAAAAATAAAGACAAAGGTTAAACCTTTGTCTTTATTTTTATTTAATGAAGTTTTCAATGATACTACTGATTTCTTTGTCAGTTTCAGGTTCGGCAACGTCAGTTACAAGTTGCCACGACTCTTTATGACATACGGTGTCATCAGGATTTAATTTAATTAACTTACCCAATGATTCGATTTCAGTAAACAAATTACAGGTATAAGTTTCAAAATTTACGTTGTTATCGGGATATTTATCTTCCGGTGAAAAAGGTTCAAATTTTTTTACAAACATATTTCCGTGATTAAAATATAATACATATCCGCTTTCAACACTTACACCTAACTTGAATTTACGGTCTGTATCAGCAGTTGACTTTATTTTAATATAATCAGTTCCGAAAGTAAGTCTTTCATCATTTAAATCTGTATATGACCATACAGATAAATTCATATTATGAAGAAGACCTGTATCTCTTTTATTTACAGGGATAACTTCCAAACCGCCGACAGCCATTACAGTCAATGCCCAAGGGGCAAATTCTTTAACCTCTTTACTTATATTTGTTATATAATGCGAAACATCAATAGTGCCGTCCTGGGACATTACAACTTTTATATTATACTGTATGCCGTTTTCGGTTTGCGGTTCCTGTTTTAATATAAAACCGTTTTCTATAATTTCATAATCAACTTTCCTGTTATCGGGATAATAACATTCCGGATAACTTTCAGGGGCAATCCATAATCTGTGCCCTCCGTATATATGCCAACCGCCTTTGTTGTTGCCGTAGTATTCAAGCAAATCATTTGCCATTCTGTTTGATTTATCTTCTATATCTTCAAAAAATTCATTTGGTCCGTCAATTTTGCCGAATTTAATAATTCTGGGACCTATTTCCAATGTGGCAATAAGTTCGATTTCTCCATTGGAAAGTTTTAAACAATCACCGTATTTGCCGAACCTAAACTGCTCGACTTCTACATTACCCAACGGAAACACCTCCTTAAATAATTTTTCGTGCTCTTTTACTATACTAATTCTTTAAAAATTCAAATAATCCTTTTTTTTTTGAAAAATTTATGATATAATTTAATAAAAAAATATTAGGGGTGCAAAAATGCTTAGAAAAAATGCAATTGTGGGCCAGTCAGGAGGTCCTACATCTGTTATTAATTCTTCCCTTGCAGGAGTTATTGACGGATGTATAAAAGCAAAAGAAATTGACAGAGTTTACGGTGCAGTTTATGGTATCGAGGGCGTTTTAAACGAAAACATCATTGATTTGACTGACAAGTTTAAAGATGAAGATGAACTTAAACTGTTAAAAGTTACACCTGCTTCATACCTTGGCTCATGTAGGAGAAAACTAAAAGACGAATTTAAAGAGATTTTTGATGTTTTTGAAAAATACGACATCGGTTATTTCTTTTATATTGGCGGAAACGACTCTATGGATACAGTTATGAAGTTGTCACACTATGCACAAGACAACAACATACCTGTAAAAATCGTAGGCGTTCCAAAAACAATTGACAACGACCTTGAAATTACAGATCACACTCCCGGTTTTGGCTCTGCTGCAAAATTTGTTGCAACAACCATTAAAGAAATTGCACACGATGCAGATGTTTACGACAAAACCCTTGTAACTATAATTGAAACTATGGGAAGAAATGCAGGGTGGCTTACTGCGGCATCTGCTCTTGCCCGTGACGGAATAATAGATGCACCTCATCTTATATATTTACCTGAAATTGATTTTGATGTTGATAAATTTATTGACGATATAGTTAATTTAAGCAAAACAAGAAAGAACATTGTAGTTGTGGTTTCAGAGGGAATAAGCGACAAAAACGGCGAGTATATTTTAAATTTGTATAAAGACACAGGCAAGGACGCCTTCGGTCACACAATGCTTTCAGGTGTTTGCGGAATTCTTGCAGACATTGTAAAGAAAAGAACAGGCTTTAAAGTTAAAAACGTTGAATTTAACATAATGCAACGATGCTGTTCGCATATCGGCTCAAAAACAGACAATGACGAAGCATTTATGATTGGTGCTAAAGGTGTTGAGGCGGCATTAAGTGGTGAAACGGGTTGTATGGTTTATTTTCAAAGAACATCAAATTCGCCTTACGCCTGTGAAGTTAAATCAATAAGCATTGACAAAACCGCAAATGCAGTTAAATTAGTACCGAAAGAATGGATAACTAAAGAACAAAACGATGTTACAAAGGAATTTATTGAGTATGCCATGCCGTTAATTCAGGGCGAAACTGAGATTACATACGAAAACGGTGTACCCAAATACACAGTGAGATAATGAATAAATTTTTACCGATTTGCAAAGAGGATTTAGAACAATTAAATATAAGCCAACTTGATTTTGTTTACGTTGTTGGTGATGCTTATGTTGACCACCCGTCCTTTGGTTGTGCCATAATTTCCAGAGTACTTGAAAATGCAGGATATACTGTTGGTATTATTGCTCAGCCAAATTGGCGTGACACGGTTGATTTTAAAAAGTTAGGAAAACCAAGACTTGCTTTTTTGGTAAGTGCGGGAAACATAGACAGTATGGTAAACCACTATACAGTTGCAAAAAAAATCCGTACCGATGACAGTTATTCTCCCGGGGGAAAGGCAGGATACAGACCTGACAGAGCAACTATAGTTTACTGCAACAGAATAAGAGAGGCTTACGGAGACGTGCCGATTGTAATAGGCGGAGTAGAAGCATCTTTAAGAAGATTTGCACATTACGATTACTGGGACAACAAAGTAAGGCGTTCAATACTGTTTGACAGCAGAAGCAATCTGTTATTATACGGTATGGGTGAACACCAGATAGTGGAAGTGGCGGACAAGTTAAACAGCGGACTTAAAATAAACGAAATTACAGATGTTCTGGGTAGTGCATATATTTCAAAGGAAATCCCCGACGGTGCCACCGTTATACCTGATTTTGAAACAGTCAGAGAGAATAAAAAGGAATATGCCGTTGCCTGTAAGATGCAGTATGAACAGTCAACAGTTCTTGTGCAAAAGCATATTGACAAGTATCTTGTTGTGAATATGCCGTCACCGCCTCTTACGGAAAGTGAACTTGACAAGGTGTATTCTTTGCCTTATACAAGAAATTATCATCCAATATACGAAAAAGACGGGGGAATTCCTGCAATTTCCGAAGTAAAGTTCAGTATTACCTCGTCACGCGGTTGCTTTGGTGCTTGTAATTTCTGTGCTATTGCATTTCATCAGGGCAGAAAGGTAACGTCCAGAAGCCACAAATCAATTTTAAGGGAAGCGGAAATGCTTACCTACGACCAGGATTTTAAAGGATATATAAACGACGTGGGAGGCCCTACCGCAAACTTCAGAAACGGACCTTGCAGTAAAGAAACACCCTGTACTAACAGGCAGTGCTTATATCCTGTGCCCTGCAAAAACTTGAAAATCGACCACAGCGATTATTTGAGCCTTATGCGGAAATTAAGAAGTATTTCTGGCATAAAAAAGGTATTTATCCGTTCGGGAATACGGTATGACTACCTTATTCACGACAAAAATGACGAGTTCTTTAAGGAACTTTGTATGCATCACGTAAGCGGACAGTTAAAGGTTGCCCCTGAACACGTATCAGACAATGTATTATCACTTATGGGCAAACCATCAAAAGACGTTTACAACAGATTTGTTGAGAAGTATAAAAGGATTAACGAAAAACTTGGTAAAAAGCAGTATATTGTACCGTATCTTATGTCGTCACACCCCGGAAGCACCATTAACGATGCAATAATACTTGCAGAATATTTAAGGGACAACAACATTAACCCTCAGCAAGTTCAGGACTTTTATCCA
>JAFQVC010000014.1 GCA_017408205.1 Clostridia bacterium
ACCGCAACTGATGCAGACATTACTTTAGGCGTTATAAATATGGTGTTCCAGACTATCGGTATGCTTGCGGTTTTCGCTTGTAAAAACGACAGTATAAAAGACATAATATTAACGGGAATGTTGTCAACATTGCCTCAGGCAGAGCCGGTATTTGACGGTCTTAACCAACTTTACGGATACAATTTCATAATTCCCGAAAATGCAATTTTTGCCACCGCTACAGGTGCGGCGCTATCCTACTTTACTTCAAAAAATAGTATCAGGAATTAAAATCTTCTTCAAGCAAAAGGACTTCGTAGAGGGTGTTAAGCGTAAGTCCTTTTTTAAATTGCTGTTTATCGTATTCTCTTAACCCGTCAAAATCTATGTTCAGTATTTTGACGGGTATTTTATCTTCACCCACAAAAACCGCAATTTCTCCGTTATGTTCTTTAACCACATATTTTGTTTCGGTTTTAACCTGTTGTGCTTCTTCCGTTACTTCGTCATATTTTTTTTTGAAATTTATTGTAAAACAGGCAGAAATTATAAGAATTACTGCAATAATTACGGTAATTTTTCTCATTATTATCACCCCGCAATATTTTTCGTAAAATTTACAAAAAATATTCAAAAATAGTAGTGCAAAATTAAAATTAATATGTTATAATATACTGTGTAATTTTATTGAAAGGAAGCGAAAACCTGATGACTGCAAAAAAACGCAATAAAAAATGGGTTTCATTCTTAAAAATATTTATAATTTCTTTTATTCTGGCATCCGTTGCGGTTCTTGGAATTACCGTAGGAGTGCTGTTTGCAACTGCCGATGTTGATGCAATTTTAGGTGAAGACGGGGCGGCTATGGATTTTGCCTCCGTTGTGTACTACATTGACAGTGACGGCAACGAGGTAGAATATGAAAATCTGTATCAGGACGAAAACAGAGTGTGGGCAGATTTTGCAGATATTCCCCAGCATGTCAAAGACGCCGCAGTTGCCATAGAGGACGAGAGATTTTACAAACATTCGGGTTTTGACATAAAAAGTACCGCCTATGCAACTTTCAACTACTTAATAAGAGGAAGTTCCGACAGAGGGGCGAGTACCATCACGCAGCAGCTTGTAAAAAACCTTACAGGAGAGAAAGAGAAAAAAGCCACAAGAAAAATAAAGGAAATTGCCCTTGCTATTGGCGTTGAAAAACGACTTTCGAAAGACGAGATTTTAGAACTGTACTTAAACTCAATATATTTAGGACACAGATGTAACGGTGTTGCAAGTGCCGCCCACTACTATTTCGGCAAAGACGTGCAGGAATTAACAATCGCCGAGGGTGCGGCAATTATCGGTATTACCCAGTACCCGTCCCTTTATGACCCCATTGCAAACCCCGAAAAGAACAAAGAAAAGCAGGAAACAATTCTTTATAAAATGCACCAGTTAGGTTACATTGATGACGAAACCTACGAACAGGCAAAAGCCGAAGAACTTGTTTTTGTTGCAGATACTTCGGAATTTGCAAGTGTTCAGTCTTATTTCGTTGACCAGTTGATTGCAGAAGTTTTAAACGACCTGCAGGAAAAATGCGGTTACACGGAAGCGGTTGCAAACAAAATGCTGTTTACAGGGGGGCTTAAAATTTACAGTACCATCGACCCTGTAGTTCAAAGAAATATGGACAAAGTATATAAAGACGAAAACTCTTTCCAGAAAGCACCCAGAGAAAAACAACCTGAATCCTGTATGACGGTTATGGACCCATATACAGGGCAGGTAAAAGGTGTAGTGGGCGGCAGAGGCCAGAAAACTGCAGACAGAGTTTTAAACAGAGCGTTTCAGGGGCCCCGTCAGCCCGGCTCGTCAATTAAGCCAA
>JAFQVC010000105.1 GCA_017408205.1 Clostridia bacterium
GAAAATTACAGATACCTGTCCGATATACTGTCTTATGTTGCAATCGGTGCAAGGTCTGTTGAAAATCAAAAGCATCGTCTTACTGCAAGCGGTCTTGATATCCCCGTAGGTATGAAAAACCCTACAGCAGGCGATATTTCCGTTATGATGAATTCTATTACCGCTGCACAGCATTCTCATACATTTATTTACAGAGGATGGGAAGTAGAAAGTCACGGAAATCCCCTTGCACACGCGATTTTAAGGGGCTATGTAAACAAACACGGTCAGTCGATGCCAAACTATCATTACGAAGACCTTATCCATCTTGCGGAAATATATGAAAAATCAGGTCTTGCAAACCCTGCTGTTATTGTGGATACCAACCACGCAAACTCTGGCAAACAATGGATGGAGCAACCGAGAATTGCAAAAGAAGTTCTTCACAGTTGCCGTCATTCTGATGACGTCAAGAAACTTGTAAAGGGCTTGATGATAGAAAGTTACATTGAAGACGGCGCACAAAAACAGGAAGACGGTATTTACGGAAAATCCATTACCGACCCGTGCCTTGGCTGGGAAAAAACAGAGCGTCTTATCTACGACCTTGCAGACGTGCTTTAAGAGGTGCCGGGGATGTTTGGCGTTATTGTAAATGTTATAACAGTAATTCTTGGCTCCTGTATCGGTCTGCTTCTAAAAAAAGGTATTTCCGAAAAAGTAAGTACGGCGGCTATAACGTGCCTTGGTGCCTGTACCCTTTATATCGGTATATCGGGATGCCTTCAGGGTGAAAACGTTCTTATTGTAATCGCCTCGGTTGTGTTGGGTGCAGTACTTGGAACGCTTTTAAACATAGACGGTGCAATAAACAAACTTGCAAAGAGTGCGGAAACGAAATTCAGAAAAGAGGGACAAACCGTTTCTGTTGCCGACGGACTTGTCAATGCAACTCTTTTGTTCTGTGTGGGTGCAATGACCGTTACGGGCTCAATAGAGGCAGGGCTTACGGGAGATAATTCCTTACTTATTACAAAAGCAACTCTTGATTTCGTGTCCTCTATGATGCTTGCTTCAAGTTTGGGCTTTGGTGTGCTTTTGTCATCGGTATCGGTACTCGTTATTCAGGGCGGTCTTGTACTTTTGTCGGGACTTATTGCTCCATTTATGAGCACAGGGGCAATTAACGAAATGACTTGTGTCGGCTCAATTTTAATTATTATGATAGGCACAAATTTAATGGGTATTACAAAAATCAAAGTGGCAGATTATTTACCTGCAATTGTTATCGCACCCGTTTTGTATAATATAATAAATTTGGTTATTTGAAAAAATAAAACTTGACAAAACAAAAAAAGTGTGCTATAATCCCAATCGACAATTATCACCTTGCGTCGGAACGCCTTATTTTGACGGAATTTGTGGTAATTAGTCGAGCAAATGTTGCATAAAAAGTATTCTATTTTCTGTCAGAATAGAGTATAATGCAATATGAAAAAAGGGGCATTAATCAGAGGTTTTGGTTGTGCTTCGAATAATTGGAGGTTAAAATGCGACTGATAGACAAAGTCGTAAACAGATACTCCAAATGGCGTATTGCAATAACTTTGGTTGTTGTAATGGCCGTTATGGCACAGTTTGTGTCAGGAGCAGTTTACGCAATGTCAAAACAGGTTAGCATCGTTGACAGTCTTGGAAGTAAAAGAATAATTAAGACTTATCTTAACAACGCGGCCGACGTTTTGGAACAGCAGGGAATTTGCCTGAACGAAGGAGACGAGGTTTCACCGTCA
>JAFQVC010000106.1 GCA_017408205.1 Clostridia bacterium
GGGAACAGATATATGTCCCAACTGTTTTTTATTCCTTTATATTCCGCAGTCAGTTTCAGTTCCATATATTTGTCTGTGTAAGGCATTTTATATGAAAAACCGTGTACCTTTGTTACTTCACCGAAAACTGCATCTTTAACATTAACCTTTTCTTTATAAATTGCCCTGCCCTTATGGGAAACAGTTATTTTCAGTTCTCCCTGCTCGTAATCGTCACTGAAGTTTGACACATAAAAATTACAGTTAAGGGTATCACCGCTGTAATAGTTTGTATTTTTCATAATATCAGTTAGCACCACTGTAGGGCTGTTGTATGTAAGTACATTTTTTACAGTTTCCCCCGGTTTCAGTTTGTAAAACTCGTTCATCATACCTACGTCGTAACCGAAAGTGTGCCAGTGGGTATCTATAGGCCCTAAAAAATCAAAACCGTAAATGGTGTTGCATCGTCTTGTTGTTTCAAAGCAGTATTTTCGTGACATACTTTGCCACTTACAAGAGTTTTTAAAATAAAGGGGTGCGTTTTTTAAAAGTCCCTTTTCTTCCAAATGCCTTTTAATTGATCCAAACATATCGGTCTGACCTATTCTTGTGCCTTTGTATTTCTTTTCCACAGACAAGTCGGTATATGTTCCGTCTATACATATTTCGTGGCTTAAGCGTGGTTTATTATACACCTTTTGCCAACTGTCCAAAACTTCGGAGTCACCTTTTTGCGAATGGTAACTTAAAAGTCCCAGAGCGTAACTGTTATACAAATCCGCAAACTCCCCTACCGTTTCAAACCTTACAGGGTAGTGCTGGAAGGGTTGTTCCTCTAAGTCATCCATAATTTCCGGCTCAATTAAATAGTATTCAAGTCCGCGAAGTGCAGATAATGGTGAAAACAGGCAGTCAGTTTTTTTGTGCACAATGTCTGCACACTTTTTTAGATGCTCTATAAATGGCTCATCCATTAAAAGTTCATTTCCGCAGCAAAAGATTACAACTGACGGGTGTCCTTTTGCAAAATCAACTATCTCTGCCCAGTTTTCAATATTTGTGTTGTTGGGACATTCCACCTGAACAAGCATTCCCAGTTCGTCTGCCACCTCCAGGTACTCAATATATGGTACATAGGTATGGAATCTGATAAAGTTAAAACCAAGTTTCTTAAATGTCTTTATCATTTTTATATATTCTTTTTTATCGTGAACAGGGTGCACGGTTTTCGGATAGTAACAGTGTTCGCAAACGCCCCGTAAATAGTACGGTTTACCGTTAAGTAAAAGTTTATGTCCTTCTGCAGTCAGGCGTCTTACACCGAATTTTCTTTTTATGCTTCCCCTTTCGCACTTTATCTCTAAAACATACTGCTTGGGATTTTCGGGGCTCCACAGTAAAAGCCCGTCTGTTTCAAAGGAAAAGTCACCATTTGCAGTACCTGATTTTACTTTCTTTTTACCGTCATATACCGCCCACTCAACCTGAATTTTTTCGTTATATGATACCGACGCGGTTTTTGTATCAGCTGAAACTGTTAAATCAAGGTCATAAAGGGGGCACAGGTACTGTCTTATTTCCACCTTGCCCGAAATTCCTCCTGTGTACCTATTTACGGCTCTGGTTGTAAGTCCCAAAACAGGCTGGTTGTCAAAGCCCGAAAGAGTAAAGTTTGAAACAGACATAATCACCGTGTTTTTTCCTTTTTTAAGTGTTCCGTCAGGGATATCCATATTAAAAGGTGTACTGTAGCCCACGTGTTTGCCGATAAATTTGTCATTTATCCAAAGGGAAACTGTGTTTTGTACTCCCTCAAAGTATATTTTTGCATTATTTATGCTTTTTTCAAAAGATATTTCTTTTTTATAGAATACATTGCCAACATAGTTTTTCAGCGTCATATCAGGAGCCGTGTCTTTTATGGGATAATGCAGGTCTTCGTATTCGGGGTGTATCTCTGCATCCCACTCCATATCTTCCCAGAATCCCGGAACAACATCTTTTACAGAAATTCCGTTAAACTTTGGCACACCTGTATCGCTGTACTGCTCTTTTTGATATTTCATTTTCCACATTCCGTTTAACGAAAAACTTTTATAATTCATACCCACCACTCCTTTTAATCAATTATATATCAATTTTGTTATGTTTTCCTTAATTAATTTGACGATTTACATAATTTTTCTTGATTTTTTTGATATTATATTTTATAATCAAAAGGAGGTGTTTGGTATGAAATCAAATAAGTTCAGCGAAAGAGTGTCCTTCTTTTTTGACTACAAAGAAGCAAGCGATGACAAAGACGAAATAATAATGGAAAAGCATTTCCACAATTTGTTTGAAATTTATTTAATTGAAACAGGAGAATGCAGATACTTTATCGACAACAAAATTTACAATATAAAACGCGGGGACATTGTTTTGATTCCCCAGGGAGTCATACACAATACGGGGTATAAAAACGGAAACTATTCCCGTATGCTGATTAACTGTTCCCAGAAATACATTCCCGCATCCTTTAACCTGTATCCCAAAAACGGATATATATACAGAAATCCTGAAGTGTGGGATGAAATATACAGTTGCTTTGAAAAAATTATGTGGGAATACAAAAAAAAGGACAACTACAGTAATGACATACTGGAAAACTACACCAACATTTTATTTCTGCTTATTTTACGGAACAAAAACCGCTACAAAAACTGCGACGCCAAAAGCAGTTTTATAGAAGAAGCGGTAAAATACATTCAGGAGAACTGCCACAACGAAATAACTTTAAAATCGTTGGCTGTAAAGTATTCCGTAAGCCCCGAACACTTTTCACGGGAATTTAAAAAAACCACCTCTTTTACTTTTAACGAGTACCTTAACCTGCTGCGTCTGAAAAAAGCACAAGGGCTCCTTAAAACAAGCGAAAAAGCAGAGATTTCCAAGGTGGCTCAACAATGCGGATTTAACGACAGCAACTACTTTTCAATAAAATTCAAGAAAATGTTCGGAATATCGCCCAAACAAATGCAATTATCCTATAAACTATTGAAAAACCGCTGATTAAATGATACAATATGCTCATTAGGAGGTAGAAATTATGAACGTTACGGTAAAACAGTACACATCATTGGACAAAATTTTTCCCGAAAACAAAGTTATGCCAACGGAAATACGAAGCGCAAAGGTGTTTTTGGGTGAACGTTTTTCATACCAGTTGTATTTCCACTCAGACGAAAACAAACTGTGCAAAATTGAAGTTGATTCACAACTTAAAGATTTTATTACTTTATATAA
>JAFQVC010000107.1 GCA_017408205.1 Clostridia bacterium
CTTATGTATTTAATGGCAATAAGCGATGACCCAAAGGTAATCGCATCAATTTACCGTGAAGTTATAAGAGGTATTCAGGACCAGGGTGTTTGTGCAACAGCAAAGCACTTCCCCGGACTTGGTACATACTTTGTTAATATGCACATAGCCCCCGGTTCAAACAAAATGGATATGGACGAATGGATGGAAACTTACGGCTATACATATAAAGAAATGTTTAAAGAAAATGCAATGTGTGTTATGACTACTCACACAACATTAAAAGCATACGACAAAGACGGTGAAAACGGTTTTTATCCCATTGCAACATTCTCTAAAAAACTTACAACTGACCTGTTAAAAGGCGAACTTGGGTTTGAAGGTGCAGTTGTTACCGATGCTTTAATAATGGGCGGTAACGGTGTTGGTGACAATATTGCAGAAACAGTTCAGGCATTTAAAGCAGGTGCCGACCTTCTTCTGTGGCCTCCCATTGAAGCGGCAGAAGTTATTGAACAGCAGATTTTAAGCGGTGAAATTCCGATGTCACGTTTAGAAGACGCCTTGTCCCGCATCGAGAAAATGGAAAACTTCAGGAATAAAGCGTTACAAAACAACGCTTTTGACACACCCGATGCAAAATTTGTTGACAGCAAAAAACTTGAAATTGCGAAAAACGGTATGTGTATGTTAAGAAACGACATAGGTCTTCTTCCATTATCTGCAGACAAATTAAACAAGGTTTTAATTGTTGATGTTACAGATGATGACAAAGTTTCTTCCAACCTTTTGAAAGAAGAACTGGCAAAACGAGGAGTCAGTGCCGATGTAAGACGCGACATTTTCGAACCCGTATCTCAGGTTTGCTGGCAGACAGACACCGACGAAATCCAGAAAGACTATGACCTTGTAATATTTAACGTAAACGCTATGTTTGTTGCTCAGTGGAGCGATGCCCACATGATGATATGGGGCTCACACCAGTTTGACAAGAAAAAGAAAGTAATTGTAAATTACGGTTCACCGTACTTTGCACCGGAATATTTCCCTGAAGACCCCACATATATCGAAATGAACACATCTCCGTCAGTTGACACGGTCAAGATGCTTGTTGACGGATTATTCGGAGAAATGCAGTTTACAGGCAAAAGCATTTTCGCAAAGGAGAGTAACTGATGTATAAATTTAACAATGACAAAAAAGAAATTACATTTGACAAATACAATACTCCGTCACCCTGGATGAACTACTTGTCAAACGGTACATTTCATACAATGATAAGTCAGGCAGGCGGTGGCGTTGCATTTTACAAAAGCCCGCAAATCTGGAGAATAAACCACTACAGATTTTTCCATCTGCCTACTGACAGAAGCGGTTTTTACACATACATAAAAGACGGTGAAACTACATGGTGCCCCACAAGTGAACCGTGCAAAGACAAGCCGGAAAAATGGCAGTCAACTCACGGTATGGGCTACACAATTTTCGAAGCAGAAAAAAATGGCGTACAGGTTAAAACAACATACTTTGTTGGTAAATACGAAAACTGCCTTATCTGGAATATGAAACTAAAATCAAACGAGGATAAGAAGATTAAAATATTCCCCTTTGTAGAACTTGGTATGATGGAGTTTATGAGAGAACTTCAGTGGCAGTGTTACAACAAGCACCAACTTTCCTGCTACAATTTAGAGGATATTTTAGTTTACGAATACGGTGTTGAAAATCAGCCGAAGCCTGACGAAACACCCCTTGTATATTTTGCAACAAACGTTCCCGTTACATCTTTTGACTGTGACAGAGACGAGTTTGTGGGCGGATACAGAAGTGAAGAAAACCCAATTGGTATTGAAAATGGCACCTGCACAAATTCATTACTGTCAGGCGGAGACCCCTGTTTCGCTTTTGAACTTAACATTGATTTAAAATCAGGCGAAGAAAAAACAGTAAATATTTACCTTGGTACTGCAATGACTGACGATGATATTAAAAAATCAGTTGCTCATTGCAGACAGGCTGATTTTGTAGAAAAATCCTTTGTTGCCTTAAAGGAACAATGGGACAAACATTTAAGCAAATTCTCAGTAGAAATTCCCGACAAAGATGCCCAGACAATGATTAACATCTGGAACCCCTATCAGGCAGAAAGAAACTTCCAGTTCTCGCGAAACATAAGTTACTACGCAACAGGAACATTCAGAGGCGTGGGAATGAGAGATACTGCACAGGACACTCTGGCGATGGTGCCATTTGATTTAAGACGTGCAAAAGACAAACTTAACTTGCTTTTAACACAGCAGTATCAGGACGGACACACAAACCACTACTTCTTCCCCAACGAGGGTTGGGAGCCTGTTAAAGAGCCACGCTCCGACAACCACTTGTGGCTTATAATGACCGCTTACCATATTGTTATGGAAGAGGGTACCCTTGATTACCTTGACGAAGTGGTAACATATTTTGACGGCGGAGAAGGAACTGTTTGGGAGCACCTTAAAAAAGCGGTGGAATATACAGAGAACCACTTAGGCGAACACGGTTTCCCATTAATGCTTGCATCTGACTGGAACGATATGCTTTTTAAAGTTTGCAGAAAAGGTAAAGGCGAAAGCGTATGGACAGGTATGCAGTTCGGTACAGTACTAAGACAAATCGCAGAACTTGCAAGATTAAAAGGTGAAGACGACAGTAAATTCGTAAAACTTTATAACGACCAGAAAGATTTGGTTAACAATTCTGCCTGGGACGGAAAATGGTTCAGACGCTGCATAACAGACGAAGGCATTTATATTGGCTCTGACAAAGAACCACAGGCAAAAATCTGGCTGAACTCACAGAGTTGGGCAGTACTTTCAGGTCTTGGTGATAAAGACAAACAGGAAATGGCAATGGACAGCGTAAACAAATATCTTGATACCGAAATGGGTATTAAGAAAATCCATCCATCAATGAAAGACTACCCCTCAAAAGAAGACCCTCTTACTTATGACAAAAAGGGTTGCAGTGAAAACGGCTCAATTTTCTGCCACGCAAATACCTGGGCAATTATTGCGGAGTGTATGTTAAATCACCCCGAAAGAGCATATAAATATTATCATCAGTTGTTGCCGATGATTGCACAAAGCAAAGTAGGCGAAACAAGATACAATGCAGAACCCTATGTATATTCTTCCAACATATTCGGTCCCGAAAGTATGAAATTCGGTCTTGCAAACGTAAGTTGGCTTTCAGGTACTGCTTGTTGGATGTATATAGCAGTAACACAGTATATGCTTGGAATCAAGCCGAAAATGGACGGACTTGAAATCAACCCGTGTCTTGCACCTGAAATGTTACCTGCAAAGGTAAAAAGAGAATTCAGGGGCAAAGTTTACGATATTACCATTACAAAGAACGAATACAAATTTGTTCCTTGCAGTGATAATAATACAACAATAATTATTTAGGAGGAAAGAAACATGAAAACATTTAATATTCTTTTAAGTTCAATTAACGATGTAAAATCCTTCGTTAACATTGTAAGCAAGTATTCTTACGACGTTGACTTAACATCAGGAAGATACATAGTTGATGCAAAATCAATTATGGGTATTTTCTCATTAGACCTTGCAAAGCCAATTAAAGTTGAAATCCACAGTGACGATGCAGAACCACTTTGTGAGGAACTAAAACCTTTCATTAACTAATTAAAAAAGGCTCATATCCAAAAGGATATGAGCCTTTTTGCACTCTGCCGCAAGGCAGAACTTCACTTACAAAGTAAACTTCACTATCTATTGATAACTTCACTTGCCCAAATGGGCAAACTTAGTTGCGGTTGATACTCAACCGCATTGCACACCATTCGCCTTGGCGCAGCACTTCTTCTATTTTGTAACCCTCGCAAGTTAATTTTTCTTTAACATCTTCTATTCTGTCTTCGATAATTCCCGAACAGATAAAGTATCCGTCATCTTTAATAAAGGGCAGTACATCGGGGCAAAGCATAATAATTGCATCTGCAACGATATTTGCAACTGCTATATCATATTTTCCCTCAATTTCATCAACAAGGTTGCCTTTTTTAATAACATATCGTGGAGCAGTAAAATTATTTCTTTCACCGTTTTCTATAGCAACTGAAACTGCAACGGGGTCAATGTCAACACCAACTGCGTTTTTTGCACCTAAAAGAAGTGATGTTATAGACAAAATACCACTTCCGCAACCAACATCCAAAACAGAAGTGTCGGGCTTTACAAACCTTTCTAAAAGTTCCATACACATTCTTGTTGTTTCGTGAGTGCCTGTACCAAATGCCATTCCCGGGTCAAGTTCCACAATAACATCTGTTTCCTTTTTATCGTACTGTTCCCATGATGGCTTGATTACAATGTTTTTACCCACTCTTACGGGCTTGTAATACTTTTTCCAGTTGTTTGCCCAGTCGCTTTGCTCAACTGATATTACCTCAGTTTTTGCGTTTACAGGTAACAGTAATTTCAGTTGTTCAAGTACGGGCAAAATGTCTTCACTGCTTGGCACAAAACCGCTTACAGATGCGGTTGTTCTGTCTTTACCTAAAATTTCCGTATCCACATAATCCCAGGGACAGGCATCGATATCGGAATAATCCTCAATCATTATTCCCCCTGTGAAATTCATCATTGTCATAACATCTGACGTAAGTTGCAAATCGCAAACAGGAACGGTAACTTTTATCTGGTTGTAACTGTCCATTTGTTCACCTATTTCTTTTTATTCTCTTTCATTTTTTCGAAAAATGATTTCTTTTCCTGATGGTTTTTAATTCCCATACTGTCACCGAATGCCTTTAACAGTTTCTTCTGTTCGGCATTTAACTGACGTGGGGTTTCCACAATAATTTTAACAAGTTGGTCGCCCGTACCGGGGTTTCTTAGTTTGCTGATTCCCTCGCCTCTTAGTCTGAAAACTGTGCCGTTTTGAGTACCCTCGGGAATTTTTATCTTCGCCTTACCGTTAAGGGTTGGGACTTCTACCTCTGCACCTAAAGCCGCTTCAACAAAAGTAACAGGAACAGTACAATGTACGTTATATCCGTCACGGGTAAAGAACTTGTGGGGCATAATGGTAATAGTTAAATATACATCTCCTGCGGGACCGCCGTTTACACCATGGTTACCCTCGCCTCTTACAGTAATTACCTGACCGTGGTCAATACCTGCAGGAATTTTAACATTAATAGTCTTTCTTCTTGAAACTTTGCCTTTGCCGTTACATTTGTCACAACGCTCTTTAATAATCTTACCGGTACCACGGCAGTTGGAACAAGTAGTAACATTCTGGAACACACCAAAAGGCGTTCTCTGTTGTTGTCTTACCTGACCTGAGCCGTTACAGTTGGGACAAGTTTCAATGGCTTTGCCGTCTTTCGCACCTGTACCACGGCAATCAAGACATTCCTCAGTACAAGTAACGTCAATTTTGGCTTCATAACCTTTTGCTGCCTGTTCAAATGTCAAAACAACATTTTGCTGGATATCCGCACCTTTTCTGGGACCGTTTTGTCTTCCGCTGCTACGGCCACCGCCGCCAAAGAAAGAGCCGAAAATGTCGCCCAAATCAAAGTCCATATCACCAAATCCGCCGAAACCGCCAAAACCACCCATACCGTTGTCGTCAACGCCTGCGTGACCAAACTGGTCATACTTTCTTTTTTTGTCTTCGTCACTTAAAACGGCATAGGCTTCATTTACCTCTTTAAAACTTGCTTCGGCTTGTTTGTCCCCCGGATGTAAGTCAGGGTGAAATTCCTTTGCTTTTTTTCTGTATGCTTTTTTTATTTCATCGTCTGATGCGCCTTTTGAAACGCCTAAGACTTCATAATAATCTCTTTTTTCTGCCAAAACACTCACCCCTTTAACAACAATTACTCAGGCGGTTTCCCGCCTGAGATAATTGGTTAATTATTATTTGTTGTCTTCGTCAACAGTATATTCTGCATCAACTGTACCATCATCCCGAGGTCCTGTTTGTTGCTCACCTTCAGGCTGTACCTGTTGATACAATTTTTGTGAAATTTCATAGAATTTCTTTGTAAGTTCATCTGTTGCTGCTTTAATTTT
Organism: Clostridia bacterium; assembly: GCA_017408205.1. Classification (GTDB taxonomy): domain Bacteria; phylum Bacillota; class Clostridia; order Monoglobales; family Firm-18; genus RGIG1864. Next base: position 6,066 of record JAFQVC010000107.1, read on the forward strand.
TTCTGTATCGTCTGTTTTGATTACTTCTTTTAATTTTTCGATTTCAGCGGTAATACCTGCTTTTTCATCAGCAGAAATTTTATCACCCAAATCGTTTAGTGTTTTTTCTGTCTGGAACACAAGGTGTTCTGCATTGTTTTTAACTTCGATTTTTTCTTTTGCCGCTTTGTCTTCGTCTGCAAATTTCTCCGCATCTTTTACTGCTTTTTCAATTTCTTCTTCACTTAAGTTTGAACTTGCAGTGATTGTGATTTTCTGTACCGTACCTGTACCTAAGTCTTTTGCAGATACGTTTACAATACCGTTTGCGTCAATATCAAATGTTACTTCAATCTGCGGAACGCCTCTTGGTGCAGGAGGAATATTTGACAATTCAAATCTTCCTAATGATTTATTGTATGCAGCCATTTCACGTTCACCCTGCAAAACGTTAATTGTAACACTTGTCTGGTTGTCTGCAGCAGTTGAATAAATTCTGCTCTTCTTTGTAGGAATTGTTGTGTTTCTTTCAATAATCTTGTTGCAGATACCGCCCTCGGTTTCAATACCAAGTGAAAGTGGTGTAACGTCAAGTAACAGTAAGCCCTTAACGTCGCCGCCTAAAACGCCGCCCTGGATTGCCGCACCTACTGCAACACATTCGTCAGGGTTAATGCCTTTCGATGGCTCTTTACCTGTGATGTTTTTAACTGCATCTGCTACTGCAGGAATTCTTGTAGAACCGCCAACCAGTAAAACTTTGTCAATCTGGCTTGGTGTAAGACCTGAATCTTTTAGTGCAGTTCTAACGGGCTCCATTGTTTTTTCAACAAGGTCTGCAGTTAATTCATTGAATTTTGCTCTTGTAATTGTAACGTCTAAGTGTTTTGGACCTGTAGCATCTGCAGTAATATAAGGTAAGTTAACATTTACTGAAGCAACACCTGACAGGTCAATCTTTGCTTTTTCTGCTGCTTCTGTTAATCTTTGTAATGCCATTTTGTCATTTCTTAAATCTGTGCCGTTTTCTTTTTTGAATTCTTCTGCTAAATAGTCAACGATTTTCTGGTCGAAGTCGTCGCCGCCAAGTTTGTTGTTACCGCTTGTAGCAAGAACTTCAAATACGCCGTCACCGATTTCAAGGATAGATACGTCGAATGTACCGCCACCTAAGTCATAAACCATAATTTTCTGGTCGTTGTCTTTATCCATACCATATGCAAGAGCTGCCGCTGTAGGTTCGTTGATAATTCTGAGTACTTCAAGACCTGCAACCTTACCTGCATCCTTGGTAGCCTGACGCTGTGCATCGCTGAAATATGCAGGAACAGTTATAACCGCTTCTGTTACCTTTTCACCAAGATAGCTTTCTGCATCTGCCTTAAGCTTCTGGAGAATCATAGCAGAAATTTCTTGTGGTGTATATGATTTGCCATCAATAGTTACTTTATAATTTGAACCCATTTCTCTTTTAATAGAACTAATTGTTCTGTCAGGATTTGTAATTGCTTGACGTTTTGCTACCTGACC